>JBDLRC010000024.1:0-8186 GCA_039800265.1 Pseudomonadota bacterium | reverse complement strand
CAAATTTTTCGCGACGTTTATCGCTCGAATACCAGAAGTACTGCAGCATGCCCAATACAAAAAAGACACGGCCATGCTCTTTCATGAATTGTTTGCGTGCCTGTTTCAGGCACTTGGCTTGGCCCGTTTTCAGAAATGCGTCGACGGCATCGGCGGCCATGCGGCCTCCGGCCATGGCGTAATAGATGCCCTCGCCGGAGGCGGGAGCCACCACGCCAGCTGCATCTCCAGCGAGCACCACATTCTTGCCGTTGTCCCAGTAGCGCAGGGGCTTTAACGGAATGGGCGCGCCCTCGCGTCGCAGTGTCTCGGCGTGTTCCAGTCCTGCGGCTTTGCGGACCAGGCTAGTCGCGTTGCGCAGCGAAAACCCTTTGACGGCACTGCCCACGCCGATGCTTGCGGTATTGCCGTGGGGGAAGACCCAGCCATAGAAGTCCGGAGACATCGAGCCGTTGTAGTACACATCACAACGCGAGGCCTCGTAATCTTCGGGGGGGTGCTCTGGCGTCTGAATGATCTCGTGATACGCCGATACATATTTTGTTTTTTCGGCGTCTTTCACGTTTTGGCGTGCCACTTCCGATTTCGCACCGTCGGCGCCGATCACGGCGCGCGCACGAATTTGTGCAGGAAAACTGGCGCTTTCCTCCGCGCAACGACGCTCCTCAAAATGCACGATCGCGCTGCCGTCGTCTTGGTGCTCCAGATGTTTAAAAATCCCGATACGTCGGGTGGCGCCGTGTGAGGCGGCACGCGACCGCAGCCATTCGTCGAAGGTGCAGCGGTCAACCAGCCCAACAAAGCCATTGTCGATAGGGATGTCGACTTTGTGGTTCGTGGGAGAAATCATGCGGGCTTTGGTGGCGTGGGCCACGAGCATCGCATCAGGAATCAGAAAATCTTTCATGGCCCGCGGCGGAATCGCCCCTCCGCAGGGCTTGATTCGGCCCGCGCGGTCCAGAAGCACCACGGAATAGCCTTTGCGCGCCAGATCATCGGCGGCCGTTGCGCCGGCCGGGCCACCACCAACCACCACGACATCGACGTTGAGGGGTGCCGATGCATTCGGCGGTTGCAGATACTGTGGGTCAAGCCGGTTCATGGCGTTCCTCCGTTTTCCAGGAATGGGTCGTGTGTTGGGCTGCCTGTGCAGCAGGTGTCTGCGGCGCGTGTGTTTGCGTTGTCGATGCGGCAGCGTTTTTCTGATCAAGGTCGGCATCAATGCCAAGTGCGAGACGCGCTGCTACCAAGAACAGGCCGGCTTCAGCAAAAAACACCACGCCGTAGGCCACGCCGGGATCCTCGATCCATCGACGCGCAACATCGCTTGCGGTGGCGCCGATCAATCCTCCGGCGCCAAAGGCGATGGCCTGTGCTGCCCCCCACAAGCCAACCCGCGTGCCTTCGCGATGCCCACGGCCTTCGCCGGCAAGACGCATCATGGATGCGATCGCGGCAATCGAAAACGCACCGTTGGAGGCTCCGAGCAAAAATACTGTGGCTTTGAGAGGGTAGCCTGGGCCGACCTGGCCGGCGGCCACCAGGCTAAAGAGTGCGAGCGATGAGGCGATGCAGCCCCCAACGGTCCAGGACCGAAGGGAACCGATCTGCCGATCTCCAAACTTGCCGCCGAATCGGCCACACGCAAAGGCCACCAGAATCATGCCGCTCAAGACACCGGCGTGCTGCAGTCCCGACAGCGCTGTGGTCTCGCCCGGAGTGAACTGGAACACAAGGCCCGCAAATGGCTCCAAGATGAGGTCTTGTGCAGAAAATGCAAGCATCGACACAAACACAAACACGGTAAAGCGTTTTGCGGCGGGCTCACGCCAGACCTGCGCCAGTGCCTCTTGGAAGCTGGGTTTTTGTGTGGTGTCTGGGCCTGCGTCGGGTGTTGCATTGATGGATCCAGCCGCGCCCTCGAGTCCAGCCAGCGCGATCACCGTCAACACGATAGCGGCCAATGAAACCACGGTCGCGATCGTCAGCAGACGTTCATGCGAGTAGGGGTCAAGCAGCTGCCCGGTAATGCCGGCTGTCATGGCCAGCCCCGTGATCATCATGAGCCATACGATCGTGGCCGCGGCAGCCCGACGATGATCTTCAACGCGTTTGGCCAGCAAGACGAGCACCGATGTGCCCGAGGCGCTGACACCGAGCCCGATCAGTGAGAAAGCGACGACAGCCATCAGTGTTCCCCACAGCATGGAGTGGGCAAGCATAGTGGTGGCTGTCGCGGCAAGCACGCCTCCCAGTCCCAACACGGTCATGCCGCCGATGATCCAAGGCGTTGATCGGCCCATCATGACGGATCCATAGCCCATGCGTGGCCGAAGCATCTGCACGGCGTAATGCAGCGCGACGAGAAGCCCCGGCAACAGTGCCGGTAACATCAGTTCAATCACCATCACGCGATTCAACGTGGATGTGGTGAGCACCACGATCGCTCCCAGGCTAAATTGCGCAAGCCCAAGCCTCACGATCGCCAGCCAGCCGAACGGACGAATGTTCGACGTCCGGTGGTGTGGGCTCAGTGCGCTGCCGCTCATGAGGTCACCCGCAAGGCAAAGGCGCTCACCATCATGCCCGAGACATAAATGGGCACACCAAAGCCGCTGTAGTAGAGCGCCCGGTCACTGGGTGAACGCACGAACCAACGCATCAACACAATCTGCCCGATCAACAGTCCCGTGATGGCTGTGCCATGAAGCGGCGCTCCCCACCAAAAGACCATGGCGATCACCACGACCTGTGGAAGGGCCATCGTCCAGCAGGCCAGGTGGGCCGCCTTTACGATGCCCAGCTGCACAGGCAGCGATCGGATGCCCATCTGGGTATCGCCGGCCACCGATTTAAAGTCGTTGAGTGTCATGATGCCGTGGGCGCCGAGCCCGTACATCAGGGCAAGCAGCATGGATTCAGGCGAGGGCATGACTCCTCCCATCATCACGGCCGAGCCGGTGATCCACGCCAGGCTCTCGTAGCTGAGTCCGCAGGCGGCATTGCCCCACCAGCCGTTTTGTTTCAGGCGCAGTGGCGGCATGCTGTAGGCCCACGCCAGGGCGAGGGCCAACACCGTTGCCGCAAAGCCCCATTGGCCAAGTGCTGTCGCCACCAGCAGTGATAGTCCGGTCCACGCGACGGCGATGACCAGGCCCCAGCGCCCCGGGATGCGCCCGCTGGGGATGGGTCGGTTGGGTTCATTGATGGCATCGACCTCTCGGTCGTACCAGTCGTTGACCGCCTGGCTGGTGGCGCACACCAGGGGGCCCGTCAGCAAAAGGCCCACGAGAATAATCGACCAATTGCTTGAAAGATCAATACCGGAAGCAATTACGCCGCAAGTAAACGCCCACATTGGTGGGAACCAGGTGATGGGTTTTAGCAGCTCCGCAACCGCGAATGGGTCTGGGAGTACCCGGGGCGACACGGATTGACTCATAGACCCATTTTCTTATTGACAAATCTAACCGTCAACTAAAACTTACACTTACAATCGAGGCGTGAGAAGCCCCGTTTCTGTCCCCAGTAAGCCGCACGCGATCGTGATCGGAAGCGGTTTTGGAGGCCTTGCGGCTGCGGTCCGGCTCGGGGCCAAAGGGTACCGGGTCACGGTGCTTGAAAAGCTCGATGCACCCGGCGGCCGTGCCTATGTTCACCGCCGTGGGGGCCATGTCTTTGATGCCGGCCCCACCATCGTCACGGCGCCCTTTCTTCTGCAGGAGCTCTGGCAGCTCTGCGGCAAGCGGCTCGAAGACCACATCACGCTGGAGCCGCTGAACCCGTTTTACCGCATCCGTTTTCACGACGGATCGTGGTTCGATTACTCGGGTGACCCCGTCCAGATGCGCAAGGAAGTGGCCCGATTCGCCCCAGACGATCTGCCTGGTTATGAGCAGTTCTTCCGGGAGGCAGAGAAGTGCTACCTGCTTGGCTTTGAGCGCATGGCCACCAAGGCCTTTGATTCCTTCGGCGATTTGTTATCGGTGCTTCCTGATTTTGCGCGGATGGGCGCCTGGTCCAGCATTCATTCGCTGGTGGCGCGGCATATTCGTAATCCAAAGCTTCGCATGGTCTTTAGTTTCCATCCGCTTCTGATCGGAGGCAATCCGTTTTCGGTCACGTGTGCCTATGCCTTGATCAATGCGTTGGAGCGCAAACATGGTGTGCACTGGGCCATGGGCGGAACCGGTGCCTTGATTTCTGGATTGGTAGATCTGATTCATGATCAGGGCAATGCAGTGCGCTGCGGAGCCGAGGTCAAAAAGATACTGGTGGAAGGCCAGACGGCCAAGGGAGTGATTCTGGCCAGCGGCGAGCGTGTGGATGCTCAGATTGTGGTCTGCAATGCGGATACGGCCTGGGCTTACAAAAATCTGGTGGCGCCGGAGCATCGCCGCCATTGGACCGATCGCAAGATCGAGCGGACCAAGTCCTCCATGAGCCTGTTCGTCTGGTATTTCGGCACGCGTCGCCAGTACCACGATGTGCCACACCACATGATTCTGATGGGCCCCCGTTACAAAGAGCTGCTCTCTGACATTTTTAAGCGGCTGCACCTTGCCGATGATTTCAGCTTGTATCTGCATCGTCCGAGCGCCACGGATCCTTCGGTCGCGCCACCCGGCATGGATACGTTTTATGTGTTGGCGCCGGTACCCCATCTCGGAAGTGGGGTGGACTGGGCGCAGCAGGCAGAGCCTTACCGTCAGTCGATTGCGCATTACTTGAACGCAACCGTGTTGCCCGGTTTTCAAGAGCACATCACGGAGTCGTTCGTCACCACACCGATGGATTTTCAGAACCGATTGCTGTCGTACCGGGGAGCAGCATTCGGCCCGGAGCCAATCCTCATTCAAAGCGCATGGTTTCGCCCGCACAACCGCAGCGAAGATGTACGTAATCTCTTCATGGTGGGCGCAAGCACCCACCCCGGCGCGGGTATTCCTGGCGTGATTGCATCGGCCAAGGCATTGGAGTCGGTGCTGCCTGACCCATCGATCTTTCAAGGCGTGCATGCTTAAAACATCTGACCAGATCTATGCCACCTGCGAGCGGCTGATGAAGGGTGGGTCGCACTCGTTTTTTGCGGCCTCACGCATTCTTCCTGCGCGGTTACGGTGTGCGGCGACGGCGGTGTATGCGTTTTGCCGTGTGGCTGATGATGCTGTCGATGAAATGCCGCCTGGGGCGTCGATCCATGTCGTGATGGCCTATCTCTACGAGCGGCTTGAGGCCATCGGCCGAGGCGAGCCCTTTGGCATCGATGCCGATATCGCTTTTGCAGCGATTGCCCGCGAATACAACATTCCGATGGCCATTCCGATGGCATTGCTTCAGGGTTTTGAATGGGACGCCTCCGAGCGTCGCTACGAAACGATGGAGGCGCTCTACGACTACGCCGCTCGGGTAGCAGGCACGGTCGGTGCCATGATGACCCTGATCATGGGCGGCCGGTCCAGCAGTACTGTGGCGCGTGCATGCGAGTTAGGTGTTGCCATGCAGCTGACCAATATTGCACGCGATGTTGGAGAGGATGCGCGTCGTGGGCGAATCTACCTTCCTCTGCAATGGCTGCGTGAGGCTGGCGTGGATCCAGACGATTTTCTGCGCAGGCCCGAGCATTCTGATGCCCTAGCGTCGGTCATCAAGCGCGTGTTGCGCGCAGCCCATCTGCTGTACGTGCGCTCTGAGACCGGCATCGGCGCGCTTCCACGCGACTGTCGGGCCGCAATCATGGCTGCGCGACTGATTTATGCCGAGATTGGCAAAGAGATTGAGCGCAACGGATATGACGCGGTGAATTACCGTGCGGTGGTGTCACGGCCACGCAAATGGGCGTTGTTGGCGCGGGCCGTCTCCACCTATCTTGTAGCACCGCAGAAGGACTATCTGCTCACGCCACTGCCGGCGATCCAGTTTTTGGTGAGTGCGGCACCGGCCGGCGAGGCGGATGCAGTTCGGCCTGACGTCCTCTCACCCGTGATCGATATGGTGGAGCGGCTGCGTCATCGCGAGCGCGACAAACGCGGCGTCGCGTAGGCGGCTCGCTGCACCGCAATACTTATCCGCACGATCGTCCTGACAGGCTGCCCTATTCCGGTGCGAAGGGGCTTTAGGGTTATCCAATCTGGCGATTTCGGACTTTCTGACTAGAATCGCTTTCTCGTAAAGATTTCAAAAGAGGAGTACTTGTTTATGCAACTTAAAAAAGTGATGACTGGCGTTCTAGCCAGTGCGGCCCTCGTGGCCACCACGGCATTTGCCTATCCCGAGCGTGAGATCAAACTCGTGGTGCCCTTCACGGCTGGCGGTCCCACCGATGTGGTAGCGCGGACCATGGCCGATGCCATGCGCAAGGCCCTGAATGTGCCTGTGGTCGTGGAAAACCTCGACGGTGCGGGCGGCACGCGCGGCCCTGGTGTTGTGGCCAAGGCCAAGCCCGATGGTTACACCGTGCTGGTACACCACATTGGTATGAGCACGGCGCCTGCCTTGTATCGCAAGCTGGCTTACAACCCGCTAACCGATTTTGAACACATCGGCCTGATCAACGAAGTGCCCATGACCTTCATTGCGCGCAAGGATTTTCCGGCGAACAACATGCAAGAGTTCATGGCGGCCGTAAAGAAAGATGCGAAGAAATGGAACATGGCGAATGCCGGCCTGGGTGCAGCATCCCATCTCTGCGGCATGTTGTTCCAGTCGGCGCTCGGCACGGAACTGACCACGGTTGCCTACAAGGGTACGGGCCCGGCCATGACCGATCTTATGGGTGGTCAGGTGGATTTCATGTGTGACCAGACTACAAGCACTACGCCGCGTATCAAGGCCGGTGCCGTAAAGGCATACGCCGTCACTACCAAGCAGCGCCTAAAGACTGAGGGCCTCACCCAGCTTCCGACCGTTGCAGAGTCGGGTCTGGCCAACTTCGAGGTCACCGTGTGGCATGGGTTGTATGCACCGAAAGGAACACCGAAGGCCGCTCTGGATAAGTTGAATGCCGCGTTAAATACCGCACTCAAAGATCCGGAAGTGATCAAGCGTTTCGACGGTCTTGGTACGTCGCCTGTCACGCCCGACAAGGCAACACCTGCTTACCATGCCAAGTGGCTGAAATCCCAGATTGATCTCTGGGGTCCGATCATCAAAAAAGCGGGAACGTTTGCTGACTGATCGATTGCTGTGATCGCCGTAGGCGTGCGCGCCAACGGCAATTCGAAAAGGCCGCGACATGTCGCGGCCTTTTTCTTGGCGTGTGTGGCTGGCCCGCGGTTTAGGCACGAGGCGGTCGTGGATGGCTTAACGCAGTCGTGGCATTTTCCAGGGGAGCATCAACCGTGTAGGTGTGCTGTCGAGCCGAGGAATATTCAACGTTTCGTGCATCGAAATCACGGTTTCGCCGAGCAATCCCGATTCCAGCACCGAGCGCACGTAAAACGGGGTGTCCTCAAGCGTCTTGATGACGCGGGCCGGCGTGCCTGCATCGGTGCGAATCGATCGGCCCACCCGCCAGAACGCCTTGGGTAACGCTGTCCGATGGGGTGCTTCGAAATGCTCTACAGTCCGGTCCGGTCTAAATCGCAATGCCAACACATGCTCGTTTCGGTGTTTCTCGCGAATATCGTAGAGCACAGCCACGCTGCCATCGGCGAGGTTTGCCCGGGACCAGTCCCATTCGGTGAACGATTTGATGATCGGTTCGGCCCCCTCGTTGGAATCCAAGTACGCATGGCCGGTCCATGTGAGGTCGGGCTGCTGCAGTTGCACCTCGACGCGGGCAGATGGCGCAATCGGGCCCCAATGATGAAGCGCCTTGCTGTCCAGCGGAGTCACAAAATGAAATAGCCGCTCCGGAAAAATCCTGACGGTGCCAAAGACTCGTTTTGGAATCGGCACGGACCATTCGTTGAGGTCAATCTCCAGGTGATCACCTTTCCATTGCAGCTGACTCGGCCCCACACGAAAGTGTGTGCTGCTGCGTTCCATGCTCGCACGGCTGCGTTCCGTCATCGTCCAGCGTCGAACGCCGCGCCCATAGAGTGCGACGTTGATGCAACAATGATTTTCGGGGTCTGCTGATTTATTCTTTTGAAATGCCCAGTGGTAGTAGGGCGAGAACACGCTGCCCACAAATGCAATGATGGTCAGTCCATACTGCCCGTCGCTGCTTAGCGCATCGACAT
>JBDLRC010000023.1:0-3109 GCA_039800265.1 Pseudomonadota bacterium | reverse complement strand
CATGCGTATCGGCCGATGCAATCAACTTCATGGCCAAACACGCCCGTGGTCTGATCTGTTTAACGCTGACCGAGGAGCGTTGCCGTCAGCTGAACCTTCAGCTCATGGTGAGTGATAACCGTTCGTCGCACGGCACAGCATTTACGGTCTCGATCGAGGCGGCCAGCGGCGTGACCACTGGCATCAGTGCTGCAGATCGGGCCACGACGATTGCTGCAGCCGTGGCGCCGCATGCGACGCCGCAGGACCTTGTACAACCCGGACACATTTTCCCGCTGAAGGCGCAGCCTGGCGGTGTGTTGGCCCGCGCGGGGCACACCGAGGCGGGCTGTGATCTGGCCCAGCTCGCAGGGTTTGAGCCGGCTGCCGTGATCTGCGAGATTCTGAAAGACGACGGATCCATGGCCCGTCTTCCGGATCTTGTGGCCTTTGCGCAGGCGCACGGATTGAAGATCGGATCGATTGCGAATCTCATCAAGCACCGCAGTGCCAACGAGAGTCTGGTCACGCGCCTGTCTGCGCGCGAGATCACCACGTCGGCAGGCAGCTTTCAGCTGGTGGTCTACGAAGACCGTGCCGCCCATCAGCCCCACCTGGCCCTGATCAAAGGCCGTCCGGATCCCGGACGGGAGTGTCTGGTACGTGTGCACGAACCGTTTACGGTGATTGATGCCATCGACATGGAGAGTCGTGCGCATAGCTGGAGTCTCGGTGGCGCGTTGCGTGCGGTGGCTGAGCATGGCGAGGGCGTCGTGGTGTTGTTGAATTGCGCGCCATCCGCGGGGGTATTGATATCCAAGCTTGCGCCCGCTGTCAGCGGCTCCGGCGCGTTGGCGGCGATGTCGGGTGACGGGGCTGCGAGCAGTCAGTTACGTCACTACGGCATCGGTGCTGCGATCTTGCGTGATGCGGGGGTCGGTAAGATGTTGCTGTTGTCGCCGCCCCGAAAAATGCCCAGCATGATGGGGTTCGGCCTCGAAGTCACGGGTTACCGAGGGGGAGAAACCAATGAATGAATTAAACACGGACCTGGATGGCCAAGGGCTGCGAATCGCGATTGTTCAATCGCGGTTTAACCCTGACGTGGGGCAGGCTCAACGCGAGGCCTGTGTTCAAGAGCTCAATGCACTGGGCGTCGAGCCGGCCGATCTGCAGCTGCTGACAGTCCCTGGCGCGTTGGAGATTCCATTGGCGTTGTCGCAGTTGGCCGAGACCGGCCGCTTTGATGCTCTCATTGCATTGGGCGCCGTGATTCGCGGCGAGACCTACCATTTTGAAGTCGTCTCCAATGAATCTGCTGCGGGTATTTCTCGGGTAGCCCTTGAATTTCACATACCCGTGGCCAACGGTGTGTTAACGGTCGACTCTGATGAGCAGGCCATGGTGCGTGCAGCCGAAAAAGGCCGTGATTGTGCCCGCTGTGCGGTAGAGATGGCGAACCTGCTGTTCGCGATCGATGATCAGCTTAGTGCCGAGGATGAATAAACCGACGACAGCCGCTGCGTCGGCTCAGCGTTCGGCCAGCGGGTCGCGGCGTGCTTCGCGCAGTCTCTGTGTTCAGGGGCTTTACCAGTGGCTGCTTGCGGCGCAAAGCGCCGGTGAGATCGACGCGTTTTTACGTGAGCAGGAGGCCTATCGCCGATGCGATCAGGCGTATTTTGATCATCTTCTGCATGGCGTGCTCCGAGAGAGTGATGCCTTGCGGGCTACTTTTTCTGCGCAGTGTGACCGGCCGCTGCATGAGCTCTCGCCGGTCGAACATGCCATTTTGTTACTGGCCACGTTCGAACTGCAACGCTCTCCCGAGGTGCCGTATCGCGTGGTGATCAACGAGGCCATCGAGCTGGGCAAATCCTTCGGCGGCACCGATGGTCACAAATACATCAACGGCGTGCTCGACAAACTGGCTGGCCAGTTACGCCCGCATGGTTAAGCCGCTGGGCGAGTTTGATTTTATTGAGCAGTTTCTCGTCGCGCAGGCGGCGCAAGGCCAGGGGTTTTATCAGCGCAGTGACACGCTTGGCATCGGCGATGACTGCGCCATCTTGCCGCCGTTGGCACAGGACGAACAGATGGTGGTGTCCACCGATATGCTGGTGGAGGGCCGCCACTATTACCCAGATGTGGATCCGCATGCGCTCGGCCATAAAGTCCTTGCTGTCAATCTGTCGGATCTTGCGGCGATGGGCGCGCAGCCCGTGGCCTTCACGTTGGCTGCGGCATTGCGCGGACTGGATCCTGATTGGTTAGAGGCCTTCCTCTCGGGTATGTTGGCCCTTGCCCGCGCATCGCAGTGCGCGTTGATCGGGGGGGATACCACCGGCATGCCCGGTGCAGGGCCGCAGGTGTTTTCCGTTACGGTGATGGGGCGTGTTGCGTGTGGCGCCGCATGTCGTCGCAGCGGCCTCTGCGCCAACGATGACCTCTGGGTGTCGGGTTCGCTTGGCGACCCTGCTTATGCGGTGCGCCTCGGACGTCATGGCGAAAAGTTACTGCGGCCTACGCCGCGCCTGGATCTGGGTATCGGCCTGCGGGGCATCGCCCATGCGGCCATCGATGTGTCAGATGGCCTGCATTCTGAAGTCATGCATCTTTTGCGCGCGTCAGGGGGGCTCGCAGCGTCACTTAATATCGATGCCTTGCCTCTTGCTCCTGATGTACAGAGCGCCGTTGCCCAGGGGCAACTCACCCTGCTTCAGGCGCAGGCATTGGCGATGACCGGGGGCGACGAGTATGAGTTGGTATTTTCGGCGGGACCGGATCATCGCGATGCCATCGCGCAGCTTGGGCTTGCACTCCGGCTGCCGCTTACCCGGATTGGCCACGTGGTACCGGCACCGCAGCCGAGAATTCAGTGGCACCATGCGACGGGGGAGCCCGTCAGCCCCGAACTCGAAGCACAGGTGAAGCAAGGTGGATTCCGACACTTCTAACGCCCCGACCCCGGCCCGCATTTTTATGCAACACCCGTTGCATATGCTGTCGTTAGGCTATGGCAGCGGCCTCTTTCCTTACGCGCCTGGCACGGTGGCCACCTGTTGGGCCTGGCTCGTGTTTCTGATGCTGGACCCCATCATGTCCGATGTTGCATGGGCGGTGCTCCTGTTGG
>JBDLRC010000022.1:0-5275 GCA_039800265.1 Pseudomonadota bacterium | reverse complement strand
TGTCCGAACGTCAAAACGATATTGCATTGCGCATTCGTCGGCTCGAGCAGAAGATCGAAGAGCAGGACCGTGAGCGCCTCTCCATTGAGCGTGTCGACCCCTCTGCAAAAGGGCTGATGGCGCAGCAACGGCAGGAGGCATTGGCACTGGCCAAAGCCGCGCAGGATCAACTGGCCGATGCAGAGGCTGCGATTGAGCAGGCGCAGGTCGAGCGTGATCGTCTGAGTCGCGAAGAGCAGGAAAGCCGTGCATCGATGGCGCATCTGCAGGCCCAGGCCGAGGCGCTCAAAAGCCTTCAGGCCCAGATCGATGCTAAAGATGAACTGCGTCCATGGCTTGCGCGTCAAGGCATGGACAGCACACCGCGTCTGTGGGAAAGCGTCAAAGTCAAAGAGGGCTGGCAGACGGCAGTCGAGGCGGCGCTCGCTGATCGGATCGGCGCCGTGGAAATTGGCGGCCTGGAAAAGGCGACGGCCTTTGTGTCCGATTTGCCGCCCGCACGGCTCACCGTATTCACAACCTCTGCAGTCTCATCGCTACGGCTGGAGTCCGACAGTCTGGCCCAGCAAATTCAGGGCGACTCGCCCGCGGCCATGGTGGTCAAGCAATGGCTGGCCGGCTTCCGATGTGCCGACAGTGTGGCCACCGCGATTCAACAGGCGCAATCGGGGGATGCCACCTGGATTACCGCCCAAGGCCACATGGCCTCGCGTGGGACCGTGCGTTTTTATGCACAAGAGGACCAGCAGGCCGGCATTCTGGCCCGGCGCAGCAAGATCGAACAGCTCGATGTCCAGATCCGTGCACAGCAGTTGGTGGTGGATGAGACCCACCTTTCCATGCAACGGTCGGAAGGCACGCTGGCCCAACGCAAATCGGAATTGACGGCGTTGCGTGAGCGGGCTCAGTCGGCGCAGACCAGGGCCCACGAGTGCGAGGTGGCTGAACTCAAACTCGACGAAAAAATTCAGCGTCTGACCACCCAAGACACCGCGCTGGCCACCTCGTTGGCAGCACTTCGCCAGGAGCTCTCCGACCTTCAGTCCGAGCAGAGCCAGATTGCACAGCACAGTGATGAATCCGGCCAGCGTTTGGCGGCACAGCAGCAGGAGGCAGAGCGTCAGCGCGAGCTGCAAGACAACCACGCGCAGGAGGTCACACGTGCGCGTGAACAACTGCAGGATGCGGACCGCACCGTTCAGCAGGCCGTGATGGCCCAGCGCATTGCTGAAGAGCAGCGTCGTGTGTTTGAAGAGCGTATGCGTGAGTCACGTGAGCGGCTCACGGATGCCCAGCAGCGTCTGGAAAAAACCGAGCGCGAGCTATTGGCCATTCAGCATGAGCTTGATTCCAGCGACCTGCAGCCGCTGCTGCAACAGCGGGTCGAGCGTGAGGCAGCCGTCGCCAGTATTCGCGAGCGCGCCGACCAGTTAAGCCAGGGTCTTAAAGCGTTGGAAGAGCGGCGTATGCAGACAGAGCGGGCCCTTGAGCCGTTGCGTGCTGCTATGGCCCAGATGGACGTTGACGCTGCGGGTGCCCGTGCCGGCATCGAACAGATTGACGAGCAGCTCAGTGATCACGGACTCTCGGGCACTGCGATTGCGCAGGAGTTGGCAGCTGCCTTCCCGGATGCCAAGTGGCCCAAGCCCGGCCAGCTGCATGCCGAGGTGCAGCGTTTATCGAAAGAAATCGACGCAATGGGCGCAGTCAATTTGGCTGCACTCTCCGAGCTCGAGCAGTCCCAAGAGCGTAAGCAGTTTCTTGACGCCCAGGCGGCTGATTTGATGGCCGCGGTCGAGACCCTTGAAGACGCGATACGCAAAATTGACCGCGAGACACGCTCCCTGCTGCAAGAAACCTTCGACACCGTGAATGCCAATTTTGGCCAGCTCTTTCCGCGCCTGTTCGGCGGCGGCGAGGCCAAGTTGGTCATGACCGGTGAAGAAATTCTGGACTGCGGCGTGCAGGTCATGGCCCAGCCTCCCGGCAAGCGCAACACGTCGATCCACCTGCTGTCGGGTGGTGAAAAGGCACTCACCGCAACGGCGCTCGTGTTTGCACTGTTTCAGCTGAATCCAGCACCGTTTTGTTTGCTCGATGAGGTCGACGCACCGCTGGATGATCCGAACACCGAGCGCTTCTGCAATCTGGTGCGCCACATGTCGTCGTCCACTCAATTTGTATTCATTACCCACAACAAGATTGCCATGGAAATGGCGCAGCATCTTATGGGGGTCACCATGCAAGAGCAGGGCGTTTCACGCATCGTGGCCGTTGACCTGGATGCCGCTAACGCCATCGCACAAGAAGCAGCATGACCGACCTTCAGGTGGCCATCGCGATCGGTGCCGCGGTCGTGGTGCTCTGGGTGATCGTGATCAATCTGCGTGACTGGAGAAGGGTCAGGGGCCGCATTGCTGCTGTAGTTCCCGTGGTGGATGAGCCGATGTTTGCGGTCCCCGCGGAGCGGCTCGTGGAATCGGTCGTACCCTCCGACATCGCCGAGGCGATTGCCGTGCTGTCATGGACCACGCCCATCGCGGTGGCGCGCGTCCAGCAGGAACTCAGAGGCTGGCGCCATGTAGGCTCGAAGCCCATCTGTTTTTCCTGGCGGTCTGATCACGGATCACCCTTTGAACCCCAGCCCGTGGAAAACACAGTCTCTGCAGTGCAGGTGGGCGTATTGTTGGCCACACGCAGCGGACCCCTTCACGCCATGGAGTACTCCGAGTGGCAAGAGACACTGGACCGATTGGCTCGGCAGTTGGGCGCGCAGCTGGAACTTCCGTCCATGAGCGACGTGCTGGCGAAAGCCCGCGCATTGGACCAGCAATGCGCAGCTCTGGATGCGCAATTGACCATCGCGCTCACGTCACCGCAGGTTCTTTCGGTTGCCGCGATTGCGGCTGCGGCTCATTCGTCGGGATGCGAGGCCCGAGGAGAAGGGCGATTTGCCATGGGTCCGCTGCATCACCAGCGGTTTTCGGTCTTTCCTGGAGACACGGGAACTTCGGTGGTCCTTCTGCTTGACGTGCCGCGCACCCATGAGCCCGAGTTGGCGTTTGAAGAGATGCTGGACTGCGGCCAGAAGATGGCCGCATTGCTGCCGGCAACACTTTCAGATGAATCAGGACGGACCTTGGCGGAGCCGGAGCTGCGCGTGATTCGAGAGCAGGTTCTCGCGCGGTCACAGGCCTTGAGGGCCGCAGGCATCGTGCCCGGTGATCCGGTGGCCCAGCGACTATTTTTGTAAACCATCCACCATGGCCAAGAGCCCCGCGTCGGCCGCAGAGATCCGCGAACATATTTTGTCGCTTCGTCACGACGTGGCGCGGCATCAGCGGGCCTATCACCAAGACGACGCACCGTTGATCTCCGATGCCCAGTACGACGCCCTGGTGCGCGAGCTGGAAACCCTCGAATCGGCCTATCCTGAGCTCGCACCCGGACCATCTCCGGTGGATCAAGTGGGTTTCGCAGCCAAACGCGAATTCGCTGAGGTGCAGCACCGCGTACCGATGTTGTCGCTGAACAATGCATTCGAAGATGCCGACATTGACCAGTTTGTAGCCCGTTTGGGCCAGCTGCTTCAGGTGGCCTCGCCGCAGACGGCGTTGCGGTTCAGTGCAGAGTTGAAGTTTGATGGCATTGCCATAAGCCTGCGTTACGAGGGTGGGGTGCTTGTTCAGGCGGCCACGCGCGGCGATGGATCGGTGGGTGAAGACATCACGGTCAATGCGCGCGTGATTGCCTCGATACCGCATCGCCTAAAGGGTGAGGTGCCCGAGGTCGTCGAGGTCCGCGGTGAGGTGTTGATGGCCAAACACGATTTTGCAACGCTCAACCAGCAGCAGTCCGCCCGCGGTGAAAAAGTGTTTGTGAATCCGCGTAACGCTGCGGCCGGAAGTCTACGTCAGCTCGACAGCGCCATTACGGCGCAGCGGCCGCTTCGGTTTTTCGCCTATGGGATCGGCGAGATCGTGGACAGCTCCGGCAGCGCTGACCGTCTTTCGACGCACTCCGAGTGGATGGCCATGCTCGCGCGCTGGGGACTGCCGGTGTCAGAGGAGCGCGAGCACGGGCTCGTATCCGAAGAGCTTCTCGCCTTCTATCGGCGTGTCTTGGCCAAGCGGCCAGAACTTCCCTTTGAGATCGACGGTGTGGTGTACAAACTCGAGTCACTCGAACAGCAACGTCGGGCTGGATTCGTTTCGCGTGCGCCACGTTTTGCCATCGCGCACAAGTTTCCTGCCGAAGAGGCAAGCACGGCGTTGCTTGCCATTGACGTGCAGGTGGGGCGCACGGGAACACTCACGCCCGTCGCCCGTCTCGAGCCAGTGTTTGTGGGTGGGGTGACCGTGACCAATGCCACCCTTCACAACGAAGACGAGATTACTCGCAAACAATTGTGCATCGGCGATACGGTCTGGGTACGCCGCGCAGGTGATGTGATCCCCGAGGTCTTGGGGCCGATTTTGTCATTACGGCCGAAGGATGCCCGGCCATTCCGCATGCCCGCGCATTGCCCGGTCTGTGGCACAGCGGTGGTCCGTGAGGCGGGTGAGGCGGCAACACGCTGTCCGGCAGGGCTCAGCTGCACGGCGCAACGCAAACAAGCTTTTTTGCATTTTGCGCAACGCAAGGCCATGGACATTGAAGGGCTCGGCGAAAAGATTGTGGATCAGTTGGTGGATGGTGGCCATGTTCAAACCCTGGCGGATCTTTATCGATTGGACCTCGCGACGTTGGCCCAACTGGAGCGCATGGGGGAGAAGTCGGCCCAGAATCTTCTGGATCAGATCGATCGGTCACGCCGGGTCAGCCTTTCGCGATTGTTGTTCGGATTAGGGATTCGTCATGTCGGTGAACGCACCGCGCGTGATTTGGCGCTCCACTTCCAGGGAATGGAGGCCCTGCAGTCCGCCGACCCCGAGGCCCTGATGCAGGCCCCCGATGTCGGCCCGGTCGTGGCGGCATCGATCCATGATTTTTTCTCGGTCCCCGAGCAGGCGCAGGCGGTATCAGCGTTGTGTGCGGAGATCACGATAGACCGCCTGGATGACCGGCCAGCGGTCGCACCGGTGGCGGGTCCGCGCGCGGCCGCGATGCCGTTCGAGGGCATGACCGTCGTGCTGACGGGAACCTTGGGCACCTTAACGCGCGAGCAGGCGGGTGATTGGGTCGTGGCGTTGGGCGGCAAGGTCAGTGGATCCGTATCGGCGAAGACCTCGCTGGTGGTGGCCGGTGAGGCTGCCGGCAGCAAACTCACCAAGGC
>JBDLRC010000021.1:0-16370 GCA_039800265.1 Pseudomonadota bacterium | reverse complement strand
CCGGATATTGTGTGTCGGGGGTGACGCGAGAGGGCAGTGAGGATCTGATGCAAGAGATTCAGCGATGGCTGGATGCTCAGCGGATCGCAGAGATTGAATCGGCCAAGCCCGATGTCCGGTTTCTGCCCTCGGAGACAGACCATGACTAGTGCGCATCAGGAGCGCCGCGTGATTCGCTCGGCCCAACGGTGGGTGGTGAAGATCGGATCGAGTCTGGTGACGGATGGCGGCAAGGGCATCGACCCGGACGCGATTGCACGCTGGGCGGCCCAGATTGCCAGCCTGCGCGCCCAGGGCCGAGAGGTATTGTTGGTATCCAGTGGCGCGATTGCCGAAGGGATGAAACGGCTGGGCTGGGTCTCGCGGCCGCATGAGATTCATGAGCTGCAGGCTGCTGCGGCAGTCGGACAGATGGGTCTTGCGCAGGCGTATGAATCGGGATTTACCAAGTGGCGTCTCAAAACGGCGCAGATTCTCTTAACCCACGAAGACATTGCCGACCGTCGCCGGTATTTGAATGCACGATCGACCATCAACACCTTGTTGCAGTACGGCGTTGTACCGATCATCAATGAAAACGATACCGTGGTCACCGATGAGATCAAGCTCGGCGATAACGATACGTTGGGCGCACTGGTGACCAATCTCATTGAGGCCGATCTGCTGGTGATTCTTACGGATCAAGAGGGCCTGTTTACGGCAGATCCGCGCAAAGACAGTTCAGCTACGCTGGTGCCGTTTGGCCGCGCAACCGATCCACAGTGGATGGCGATGGCCGGCGGGGCCGGAAGCGGCATCGGCAAAGGTGGCATGGTCACCAAGGTGAAAGCCGCGCAGCGCGCTGCGCGCAGTGGCGCCGCCACGGTGATCGCATCTGGCCGCGACCATGACGTGTTGTTGCGTCTGGCCTCGGGAGAGGTGCTGGGCACATGCCTGGTGGCCGATCTTGCGCCACTCGCCGCCAAGAAGCAGTGGATGGCCGATCAGCTGCTCTTGCGCGGCCGGCTGCTGTTAGATGCCGGTGCCGTAAAAGTATTGCTTGAACAGGGCAAGAGCCTTCTGCCGATCGGTGTGGCCGGCGTTGAAGGTGATTTTGAACGCGGGGATGTGGTTGCCTGTATCGGGCCCGATGGTCAAGAGGTTGCACGGGGTCTGGTGAATTACGGCGCCTCCGATGCCCGACGCATTGCCCGAAGGCCCTCTGCAGACATTGAGTCGATTCTTGGCTTTATCGAAGAAAACGAGCTGATTCATCGCGACAACCTGATTCTGACGGCCGCCTAGCTGCTCTCTGCCGGCACACGCCGGCGGGGTCAGGGTTTTTTGTTTCCGCCGAGCATGGCGGTGGCGACTTGAAGCCCGGCCTCGACGGCCTGATCGACTGCCTGCGTAAAGGTCTCGGTCGCGATCCGATGCATGCGCACCAATTCATCTTCAGAGAAGACGTAGCGCGACAGTTCATCCAAGGCGGATTTGTATACGCCGCGTTTGAATTCGATCACGGACTCCAAGGGGATCCAGAAGTCGTGCCAACGCCAGGCATCAAACTCGGGCTTTTCAAAGTCGCATTTCAATGTGACATCAGAATCGTTGCCGAGCATTTTTAAAAGAAACCAGATCTGTTTTTGGCCCCGATAGTGGCCACGCCACTCTCTGCGTACCCACCGCTCCGGCACGTCGTAATGAAGCCAGTCGCGTGTTCGGCCAATGATCTCGACGTGATGGGGCTTAAGGCCGGTTTCTTCTTCAAGCTCGCGGTACATCGCCTGTTCGGGGTCTTCGCCGGATTTGATGCCGCCCTGCGGGAACTGCCAGGAATGCTCGCGCACGCGCTTGCCCCAGAAGACCTGGCGCTTGTCGTTGATCAGGACAATGCCGACATTAGGGCGGTAGCCGTGTTCATCCAGCATGGCGATTGACGGGGGATGGAAGCCTGCGATTAATCATAGAATGGCAAAGATTATAAGAGGGCTTTTATGCGTATTTCCCGCTTTCATTTTCAGACACTCAAAGAAGACCCGTCCGACGCCGAGGTGATCAGCCACAAGCTGATGTTGCGGTCCGCCATGATCCGAAAACTTGGCGCCGGCATCTACAACTACATGCCGCTTGGCCTGCGGGTCATCCGAAAGGTCGAGGCCATCATCCGCGAGGAGATGAATGCGGCAGGCGCCATTGAGCTTCTGATGCCCTTGGTGCAGCCCGCCGAACTCTGGATGGAGACGGGCCGCTGGGAGAAGATGGGCCCCGAATTGCTGCGCGTGAAAGACCGCCATGGCCGCGACTTTGCCATTCAACCGACCTCTGAAGAAGTCATCACGGACATTGCACGGCAGGAATTGAAAAGCTGGCGCCAGCTTCCGAAAAATTTCTATCACATACAGACGAAGTTTCGCGATGAACGTCGGCCCCGCTTTGGGGTGATGCGTGGCCGAGAGTTCACCATGAAGGATGCCTATTCATTTGATCGGGATGTGGCAGGGGCTGAGAAAAGCTACGACAACATGTTCGATTGCTACTGCCGCATTTTTGATCGCCTAGGCCTCACCTACCGTGCAGTCGCGGCCGATACTGGCGCCATTGGCGGATCACGATCTCATGAGTTTCAGGTGATCGCCGAGACCGGTGAAGACGCGATCGTGTACTGCCCAACGTCGGATTTCGCGGCCAATATCGAACTTGCCGAGGGCCTGCCGCTGATGGCCTCACGAGGTGCAGCGACGCAGGCGATGCAGGCAGTGCCGACGCCGGGCAAATCCACATGCGCAGATGTTGCAACGCTGTTGGGCGTGCCGATTGAGCAAACTGTCAAATCGATTGTGTTGGCCACGGACATTAAAAACGAAGCGGGCGATGCCGTATCCACGAAGGTGTGGCTGCTGTTGCTGCGTGGCGACCATGATCTCAATGAGGTCAAGGCGGGCAAGGTTCCTGGATTGAACGCGGGGTTTCGTTTTGCCACGGCAGACGAAATCGAAGCCCACTTCGGCTGCAAGCCAGGATATTTGGGCCCGGTGGGCATGCGCAGTCCGGTCACCGTGGTGGCCGATCGCACGGTGGCCAACATGAGCGATTTTGTGACGGGCGCCAATCAATGGGATCACCACCTCTGTGGCGTGAACTGGGGCCGTGATCTCCCGGAGCCAGACCTGGTGGCAGACATTCGGAACGTGCGGGAAGGCGACCCCTCGCCAGATGGCAAGGGCGTACTGGCCATTCAGCGCGGCATCGAGGTGGGCCATGTGTTTTATCTCGGTACGAAATACTCTGAGGCTATGAAGGCCACCTATCTGGATGAGACCGGCAAGCCGGCCCTCATGGAAATGGGCTGCTACGGCATCGGCGTGACACGTATCGTGGGGGCAGCCATCGAGCAAAACCATGATGCGAAAGGAATCATCTGGCCTGTATCCATTGCACCATTTGCGGTGGTGGTGTGCCCTGTGGGTGCGGCCAAATCAGAGCTCGTCAAAGCCGAAAGCGAAGCGATCTACCAAGAGCTGCTGGCCGCGGGTGTCGACGTAGCCCTGGACGATCGGGACGAACGGCCGGGCGCCATGTTTGCGGATTGGGAATTGATCGGTGTGCCGGTGCGCGTGACGGTGGGAGAGCGTTCTCTGAAAGAAGGAAAATTAGAGCTTCTCAAGCGCGCGGGGATGGAGGCGTCGACCTGCGATCGGGCTGCGGTGGTCGCGGCGGTCGACGCATTGCTTAAGAGCGCTACGCGATAAGGGCGTGAACCAACCCGGGTTCACCCTCGACAGGAGGCCCAACATGACGATGTCTGATTCACCCTTCGTGCTGCGCGAGGATCGCGACGGCATTTCCACCCTCACGCTCAACCGTGGCGAGCGATTCAATCCATTGTCTGCCGGCATGATTGCCGCACTGATTGAGACTCTGGATGGTCTGGCCCGAGACCCATCGGTACGCGTGGTGATTGTGAGAGGGGGCGGCCGCGGGTTTTGCGCCGGCCACGACCTGAAAGAGATGCAGGCCAATCGTAGCGAGGCCTGGTTCAAGGCCATGTTCGACAGTTGTAGCGATCTAATGCTGCGTATCACCCAGTTGCCGCAGCCCGTGATCGCCCAGGTCCATGGCATTGCCACGGCGGCGGGCTGTCAGCTCACGGCCATGTGCGATTTGGCAGTGGCTGCCAGTGATGCAAAATTCGCACTCCCGGGAGTGAACGTAGGCCTCTTTTGTTCGACGCCTGCGGTAGGGGTTGTTCGCAACATTGGTCGCAAACGTGTGATGGAGATGCTGCTGACAGGAGAGCCGATCTCTGCCGACACCGCGCTGGAGTGGGGACTGGTCAATCGGGTGGTGCCGGCCGATCGGCTTGAGGCCGAGACCCGGCACTTGGCCGAACGGATTGCATCCAAGAGTGCTGCCGTGGTTGCGATGGGCAAGCAGGCCTTTTACCAACAGATCGATAAGTCACTTGCCGGCGCCTACGGGCTGACCGGCGAGACCATGACCTGCAATATGCAACTTGATGACAACGCTGAAGGTATCGATGCCTTTCTCAGCAAGCGGCATCCCGAGTGGCGGCATCGATAAAACGGTCGTCTCTACCGTTTTCCAAATCCACCCATCCCCGGCAGGCCTCCCATGCCTTTCATGGCGCCTACTGCACGCATCATTTTGGCTAGGCCGCCCTTCTGCATTTTTTTCATCATGTCTTGCATCTGCTCGAACTGATTGAGCAGGCGGTTGACCTCTTGCACCGAGACACCGGCGCCGGCAGCAATCCTGCGTTTACGGCTGGCTTTCAGTAATTCAGGATGGCGGCGCTCTTTGGGCGTCATGGCGTTGATGATGCCCTCCATGCGTGGGATCGATTTTTCGGCGGCCGATAGATCTGCCCCCTTCGCCGCCTGCTGCATCTGTGCAGGTAGTTTGTCGACCAGCGATGACAGGCCGCCCATGTTTCGCATCTGGCCGATCTGCATCTTGAAGTCATTCAAGTCGAAGGTTCCGCCCGATTTGAATTTCTCGGCCATTTTCTCGGCCGATTTCAGGTCGACCGTTTTTTGAGCCTGCTCCACGATCGCCAGAATGTCGCCCATGCCGAGAATGCGGTTGGCCATGCGTTCGGCATCGAAGGCCTCTAACCCGTCGATCTTTTCTGATGTGCCCACGAATTTGATCGGGCAGCCGGTGACAGCACGGACCGACAACACAGCACCGCCGCGTGAGTCACCATCGACTTTGGTGAGCATCACGCCGGTCAGCGGGATGGTTTCTTTAAACGCCTGGGCGGTTCGCACGGCGTCTTGGCCCTGCATGGCATCGACGGTAAACAGAGTCTCCACGGGCCTTAGTGCGCGGTGCAAGTCGGCGATCTCTTGCATCATGGCCTCGTCAATCGCCAGTCGGCCTGCGGTGTCCACAAGCACAACATCGTGCAGATGCCGCTTGGCATGGTCGATGGCGGCCAATGCGATGTCCACGGGTTTGGCATCGGACGGTGTGGGGTAGCACTCCACGCCGGCCTGCTCGGATACCAGGCGCAGTTGTTCAATCGCGGCTGGCCGATACACATCGCATGAGACGGTCAGAACTCTTTTCTTTTGAGAGTCGTGCAGCCACTTGGCAAGCTTCCCCACTGTGGTGGTCTTACCCGCACCCTGAAGGCCCGCCATCAGCACGACCGCTGGGGGTGCTGATGCAAGGTTTAGCTGCATGCCCGTGCCGGCATGCTCGCCGGCCATCAGGGCCACCAACTCGCGGTTCACGACGCCGACCAAGGCCTGTCCAGGCGTAAGACTGCCTTGCACGTCTTGGCCCATCGCCTTTTCTTTGACTCTGGCGATGAAATCTTTCACCACATGGAGGGCCACGTCGGCATCAAGCAGCGCCAGGCGAACTTCACGCAACATCTCTTGCGTGTTGGCCTCGGTCAGGCGCGCCTCACCCTTGATGGTCTTGACGACTTTGGCAAGGCGTTCGGTTAGGTTTTCAAGCATGCTGCGCTAAACTGACTCGTTATGGAATGGTCATTTTACGGTGCGGTGACGGGTTTGGCCTCGCTAGGCTACCTTAGCCTTGCGTGGGCCCATCGGACCGGTGCAGCCGCGGGCAGCTTGAACCTGTCGTCTCGCTCGGGGCAGGCTGTGTTGCTCTTCGTGCTGGCCCTTCACGGCGCCTCGTTGCTTCCCAACTGGTTTTCACGGGATGGGCTTCAGTTTGGATTTGCGGTGTCGATCTCATGGACACTCTGGCTGGCGGTGCTGTTGTTATGGGTGGAGTCGTGGTTTCAGCGTCTGCCCCCCATTACCCGTGGAATCTTGATCGTTGCAACGGTGGCTGCCGTTTTGCCCTTGTTTTTTCCGGGCCGATTCCTCACCAGTTCCATTGACGGTGTGTTCCGGCTGCATCTGTTGTTGGCCATGCTGGCCTACAGCACCTTTACCTTGGCCGCGGCCAGTGCACTGATGATGATTGCAATGGAAAAAGCCCTGCACAGCACGAAGAATTTTTCGATCGACAAGCCGGGCTGGTGGCAGGGACTGCCCCCGCTTATCGGCCTTGACCAGATGCTGGTCCGGGTAGTGTTTATTGGATTTGCGCTGATCTCGTTCACACTGCTCTCCGGTATGGTGGTGAGCCTGGACCGAGGTTATGGGCTACTTCGTTTTGATCACAAGACCGTGTTCACCATTTTGTCGTGGTGTGCGGCACTCACCCTGCTGCTCGGCCATCGGTGGTGGGGCTGGCGTGGCCGGGTCGCTGCACGATGGACGCTCGCGATATTTTTCGCCCTTCTTATGGCGTATGTCGGGTCAAGCTTTGTGTTGGAAGTATTGCTTCACCGCGCCTAACGTGGCCCGGTGAGATGAGGGAATAACGACATGCTGGGACGCATTCTGATCATCATGGCCCTGGTGGGCCTTGGGCTGTGGCTGTTGCGAAAGGCCATGGGGTCTCGCACGCCGCCGCCCTCATCCGGGTCTGGCGATCAAGCAAAATTAATCGCTTGCGCCCACTGCGGAGCTCGCCTTCCGGCGACCGAGGCCGTCTGGAAAGAGGGCCAGTCGTATTGCAGCATGACCCATCGAAATCTCGGCCCGAAGTCTTAAGCGATGCAGGTCGATTCCCAGGGCTGGGTGCAGGGTCTTGGGCGGCGGGCCCCCTCGCCGTATTTTGACGGGCGGCCCCCATCCACCACGGTAGACCTCTTGGTGATTCACAACATCAGTCTGCCCCCCGGAGTGTTTGGCGGCCCAGACATTGAGGCCCTGTTCTGCGGAACCCTGGACTGCAGCCAGCATCCTGCTTACGCCGACCTTCGCGACCTGAAGGTCTCATCCCATTTCCTCATCCGACGGTGTGGTGAGCTCGTGCAGTTTGTCAGTGTTCTGGACCGGGCATGGCATGCGGGTGCCTCAGAGTTTCGCGGCCGAAGCAGATGCAATGATTTTTCGGTGGGCATTGAGCTTGAGGGCTGCGACGATCAGCCCTTTGCGTCTGCTCAGTACGACACGCTTGGGCTTTTGTGTCGGGGGCTTCGCCATCACAACCCAAGGCTTGCATGGATCGCGGGCCACAGTGATATCGCACCACTGCGCAAGACTGATCCAGGTCCGTGCTTTGATTGGGAGCGGGCGCTGTCGTTGGTGCGCGCTGACGGATCTCGGATTGAGCGTCCTTTTTGCTGACGCACATCCAGGTTTTTTAACTCAGGGCTTGCACTCACTCACTTTTTGGAGTGCCCGTTTGACGGGCCTATCCGAGGGGTTTGATTCCGAAACCCCCGTCAAATCAACAAAAAATTTCTGATCTCTTGAGTTCTCGCCACTTAGCGCGGGTGCTACCCGTTTGCTTGGGGTTTGCCCGGAAAAAAAGGCTTGCCCGGATTTTCCTTGGACTACTAGAATTAGGTTGATTTCAATCAAAAAATACTAGATCTAGTGTTTTTCATCCGTTTTCGGAGGGAGGGTAGTCATGATGCAATGGGGTGCACAAGCGCACACACCGTCAACAGGTTTGGGGCAGGGACCCGTCGTGGGCACACCCGCCGACGGTGAACGAATGGGGTTGTCGGCGCAGGCTACAACGGCAGACATCAAAGTCATTCGGCGCAATGGTGCAGTGGTCGGGTTTGAACCCGCCAAAATCCAAGTCGCCATGACCAAGGCCTTTTTGGCCGTGCAGGGCAATCAGGGTGCGGCTTCGGCCCGCGTGCGCGAGATCACCGAGGCCCTGACTCAGCAGGTGGCCCTTGCATTGATGCGTCGTTTGCCAGCAGGGGGCACGATCCATATTGAAGACATCCAGGATCAAGTCGAGCTGGCCCTCATGCGTTCCAGCGAGCACGAGGTGGCCCGTGCCTACGTGCTCTACCGTGAGCGTCGGTCCCAGGAGCGTGCTGCGAAGGCCAAGGCAGAGCCGGAAGTGGCCCAGAGCCATGCCCTGTCCATGCTCGTGGATGGCGCCCCCCAGCCGCTGAACCAGGCTTGGCTGCGCGACATCATCGCTGCCGCCTGCTCAGGGCTCGGCGAGGCCGCCAGTGTCGATGCGGTGATGAGCGACACGGTGAAAAACCTCTACGACGGTGTGCCCCTCGAAGAAGTCTACAAATCGGCGATTCTCGCCGCCCGTGCACTTATCGAAAAGGATCCAGCCTATGCAAAAGTCAGCGCGCGCCTGTTGTTGCACACCATTCGCTCGGAGATCCTCCATGCCGAGGTCCCGCAGGCTGAAATGGAGGCTCGCTATGTCGACTACTTCCCTCGATTCATCAAGAAGGGCATCGAGATTGGCCTGCTGAACGAAGAGTTGGCCCGCTTTGACTTGCAAAAGCTGGCCGAGGCCATCGACGCAAAGCAGGACCTGCAATTCGATTACCTCGGTCTGCAGACCCTGTACGACCGCTACTTCCTGATCGACCGAAACGATCCGTTCTCGGGCGAGGGCCGTCGTATTGAGATGCCCCAGGCGTTTTTTATGCGGGTTGCGATGGGCCTGGCGCTCAACGAGCTCAACCGCGAGGCAAGGGCTATTGAGTTTTACAAGCTGCTGTCCAGTTTTGACTTCATGAGCTCGACGCCCACGCTCTTTAATTCAGGCACAACGCACTCTCAGCTGTCGTCGTGCTACCTGTCCACCGTGGCCGATGACCTTGATGGTATTTACGAGGCCATCAAAGAAAATGCGCTCTTGGCCAAATATGCGGGCGGCCTGGGCAATGACTGGACCCCGGTCCGCGCCCTGGGCAGCTACATCAAAGGCACCAACGGCAAGAGCCAGGGGGTGGTGCCCTTCCTTAAGGTGGTCAACGACACGGCTGTCGCCGTGAATCAGGGCGGCAAGCGCAAAGGTGCGGTCTGCACGTACCTGGAGTCTTGGCACCTGGATGTTGAGGAGTTCCTCGAGCTGCGTAAGAACACAGGCGATGACCGCCGCCGCACGCACGATATGAATACCGCCAACTGGATTCCTGACCTTTTCATGAAGAGGGTGATGGAAAGCGGCGAGTGGACCCTCTTTTCACCCTCCGATGTGCCCGATCTGCACGACAAGTTCGGCAAGGCATTCGAGCAGGCCTACACCGCCTATGAGGCAAAGGCCGACCGTGGTGAAATCAAGCACTTCAAGCGCCTGCCGGCCCTCTCGCTGTGGCGCAAGATGCTGACGATGCTCTTTGAGACGGGCCACCCCTGGATCACGTTCAAAGATCCCTGCAATATCCGTAGCCCGCAGCAGCACGTCGGAGTCGTGCACTCCTCGAACCTCTGCACCGAAATCACCTTGAACACCAATGACTCCGAGATCGCGGTCTGCAATCTGGGGTCGGTGAATCTGGTCAACCATCTCAAGCCCGCTGCCGGCCGCTCGGGCCTGGAGCTGGATCACGACAAGCTTCGCGCCACGGTCCGCACCGCGATGCGCATGCTCGACAACGTGATCGACATCAACTACTACGCGGTGGCCAAAGCCCGCAACTCCAACATCCGGCACCGCCCGGTAGGCCTGGGCATCATGGGCTTCCAAGAGGCCCTGCACGCGATGCGCGTGCCCTACGCCAGCCAGGAGGCGGTGGACTTTGCTGACCGCTCGATGGAGGCGGTCTGCTACAACGCCTATTGGGCATCGACCGAGCTCGCCGAGGAGCGTGGTGCCTACTCGTCGTTCCGCGGGTCGCTGTGGGATCGCGGCATTCTTCCGCTCGATACGCTGAAGCTTCTTCAGGAAGAGCGGGGTGGCTATGTCGAGGTCGACATGTCGGCCACCCTGGATTGGGAGGCCCTGCGCGGCCGCATCAAGTCGTATGGCATGCGTAACTCGAACTGTGTGGCCATTGCCCCCACGGCCACGATTTCCAACATCGTGGGCATTTCGGCCTCCATTGAGCCCACCTATCAAAACCTCTACGTGAAATCGAACCTCTCGGGCGAGTTCACCGTGGTCAACGAATACCTCGTGCAGGATTTGAAAAAGCTGGGCCTCTGGGATGAGGTTATGGTCTCGGATCTTAAGTACTTCGATGGCAGCTTGGCCAAGATCGATCGGGTGCCGGCCGAGCTACGAAGCCTTTACGCCACTGCGTTTGAGGTCGACACGCGCTGGATGGTGGAGTGCGCAGCGCGGCGTCAGAAGTGGATCGACCAGGCCCAGTCGCTCAACATCTACATGGCGGGTGCTTCTGGCAAAAAGCTCGACGAGACCTACAAGCTCGCCTGGCTGCGCGGCTTAAAGACCACCTACTACCTGCGCACGATGGGCGCCACGGCAGCCGAGAAGTCGACCATCAGCGCAGGAGAACTGAACGCAGTACCAGTCCACGGTGGCGTGGCCGCGGGAGCGGCAGCGTCGTCGGCTGCACCGATCGAGGCCAGCGCAGCACCGGGCAGTGACGTGAAGTTCTGTTCGATTGACAACCCAGAGTGCGAGGCATGTCAGTAGAAACACGTTTCTGAAATGAGTGGCAAGAATGCGACATGGCCGCTGTCGCATTCTTGAAATTAGAAAATTTTTAAAAAAATGATTGCAACGTGAAAAATGTTCTTGCATTATTCGCGCTGTGTACAACAACCGAATCTCACGTTGCTGTCATTTGCCGGTCTGAATGTTGTAGATCTGTATCGTCAAACCCCTCGTTCTCGAGGGTTCGAATAGCAAAGTGAGAGTCGAAATGCTGAACTGGGAAGATAGCTCGTCCGCCGTTGCACAGCCGCCCATGGCTGGTGCATCAGGAATACCGCCCTTTATGTCGCAGGGCCTTGCCTCCGCATCTGCGGCGGCCGCCCCGTCTGCGGCGGTTCCCCAACAACCCCCGCTGTCCAACGCGCCGGTGTCTGCCGATGCGACCTCCCGGCGTGTCCGCGTTGAAGATAAGCGCGTGATCAACGCGGGCACTGATGTTAATCAGCTGGTGCCCTTCAAATACAAATGGGCATGGGAGAAGTACCTTGCCGGCTGTGCCAACCACTGGATGCCGCAAGAGATCAACATGTCGCGCGATATCGCGACATGGAAAGACCCCAACGGCCTGACCGACGACGAGCGTCGACTCATCAAGCGCAATCTCGGGTTTTTTGTGACCGCTGATTCATTAGCGGCCAACAACATCGTGTTGGGGACTTACCGTCATATCACTGCCCCCGAGTGCCGACAGTACCTGCTGCGTCAGGCATTCGAAGAGGCCATTCATACCCACGCGTACCAGTACATTGTGGAATCGCTGGGTCTTGACGAGAGCGAAGTCTTCAACGCCTACCACGAGGTCGCCTCGATCCGGGACAAAGACGAGTTCCTCATCCCCTTTATCGACACCCTGACCGACCCGGAATTCAAGACCGGCACCCCGGAGGCCGATCAGAAGCTTCTGAAATCCCTGATTGTTTTTGCCTGCCTCATGGAAGGCCTGTTTTTCTACGTCGGCTTTGTTCAGATTCTGGCCTTGGGCCGTCAGAACAAGATGACCGGTGCCGCTGAGCAGTATCAGTACATCCTTCGGGATGAGTCGATGCACTGCAATTTCGGCATTGACCTGATCAACACCATCAAGCTTGAAAACCCCCACCTCTGGACCCCAGAGTTCCGCGAAGAACTCAAGGAGTTGTTCCAAAAGGCGGTGGAGTTGGAGTACCGCTACGCCGAGGACACCATGCCTCGTGGCGTGCTGGGCCTGAACGCATCGATGTTCAAGTCCTATCTGCGGTACATCGCAAACCGTCGTTGCCAGCAAATCGGCCTTGAGCCCATTTTTGGCAATGAAGAAAACCCGTTCCCTTGGATGGCCGAAATGGTTGACCTGAAAAAGGAACGCAATTTCTTTGAGACCCGTGTGATCGAGTATCAGACGGGCGGCGCGCTGTCCTGGGAGTGAACAAAGGGTGATTCCGGGTCTGCGCCACACAGAATTCATTAGCGTAGGACTGCTGTTGTCTTGCGCGAATGAATGGTTCGGACCGTCCGGTGCGAATCCCCTTTTAGTTCAAGCTTGAAGGAGTATTAAATGGCTGAAGAAGCAAAGAAGAAAGCAAAGAAGAAGCCCGCAGCGAAGCGTAAGCCTGCTGCTAAAAAAGCTGCCAAGAAGAAAGTAGCGGCT
The DNA here is from genome assembly GCA_039800265.1 of Pseudomonadota bacterium. Taxonomy (GTDB): domain Bacteria; phylum Pseudomonadota; class Gammaproteobacteria; order Burkholderiales; family Burkholderiaceae_A; genus Lacustribacter. The sequence continues at coordinate 3,811 of JBDLRC010000021.1, read as the reverse complement.
AAGAAGCCTGCTGCCAAGAAGGCAGCGAAGAAGCGCGCTGCGAAAAAAGGCGTAAAGCGCGCAGCGAAGAAGCCTGCTGCTAAGAAAGCCGCCAAGAAAGCCGGTGGCAAGAAGCGTGCAGCGAAAAAAGCGGCTAAGAAGCCTGCTGCTAAGAAAGCCGCCAAGAAAGCCGGTGGCAAGAAGCGCGCAGCGAAAAAAGCGGCTAAGAAGCCCGCTGCTAAGAAGCCTGCTGCGAAAAAAGCCGGTGGCAAGAAGCGTAAAGCTGGCAAGAAGCGCGCCAAGAAAGCCGCTGCTGCTCCTGCTGCTGCTGCAACGCTGTCGAGCACATGGCCGTTCCCGACGGGCAGCCGTCCGTAAATCAGTTCATCCGATTCGTCGGATGAAATCTGAATTAAAAGTCCCGCTTCGGCGGGACTTTTTTATTCTGCGTTAGCCTTGGGCCGGGGTTCGATGGCGTCTATCATTGCGCCATGACGATTCTCTGGCTTGCACTGAAAACCCTGGGCAGTCTTTTTGTGGTGGCCTGCGCCCTGCGCGTCTACCTGCAGGTGGTTCGTCTGCATGCCCAGAACCCGCTGAGTCGCCTGACCTTTCAGATGACCGACTGGATCGTGCGGCCCCTTCGTCGGCTGGTGCCGGGCTTTGGTGGGTTTGATTGGGCCAGTGCTCTTGCCGCCTTGGTGATCGCATTGGCATTGGCCGTGGTGTTTTATTTCTTAATGTCGGCCAACCTGATTGCCGAGGCCTCCTCCGTTCAAAAACCAGTGCGGCCTTTCGGCTGGATTGTTGCTTTGGCCGTGCTCTGGACGATTCACTGGTGCCTGCAGCTTGCGGTGGTGATTCTTATCGTGGGCGTGGTCATGTCGTGGCTAAGCCCCATGCATCCCCTAAAGCCCGTCGTTGAATTGTTGTCGGCACCGTTGCTTGGGCCGTTTCGTCGCCTGGTCGGCCGTGGCGATCCTGCGGATCGTTTTGGCCACAGGTCCGGGTCAGGTGGATTCGATCTCTCGCCGATCGGGGCCTTCTTGTTGCTGCAGATTCTTTCGGCGGGAGTGGCTGAGCTCGAGGCGTACGTGATGCGCCACTTATTTTGAGACCCGGGTCACACCGCCGCCGCTGACCACCCGAACGCGGTCACCGGGTTTGAGGTCGACATCGGCCTCTTGGACAATCACCCGCACATCGCCGTTGTCGTACTTGACCGTGATCTCAAGGCCCTCGCGCTGGTTGGCTCGCTCTTCGATCGCTTGGCCGGCTACCGTCCCAGCGATGGCACCCAACACAGCACCAATATTTGATTTGCGGTCACTGCTGCTTACGCCGCTGCCAGCGATTCCGCCCACGACCGCGCCGCCCACCAGTCCGATGCCTTTGCTGTCGCGCTGAATCGTGACCGCGCGTACAGCCTCTACGGTGGCCATGCGCACGGTCTGCTCGCGCTGCGTGTCGCCAGCCCGATAGACCGCTGATGAGCTGCTCTGTGTCGCGCATCCCGCGAGGGTGAGCAGGGAGAGTGCAACGACGGCAGCAGTGCGATAGTGGGGCCGATTGGAGAAACGAGGATTCGAGAGCATGGTCATGGTGATCAACAGTTAAACAGTGGAACAAGCCGGGCGGCCGTATCGGGGTAGAGCTCACCCACCCGGGCGAGAACGTCGTGTGGGTCAATCCGATGATTCTGACCACCACGGTGAATAACTTTTATGGCGCCCATGACATTGCCCAGACGGGCACTGTCAAAGAGCGAAGCACCCCGTGCAAGACCGAACAACAACCCACCACGGAATGCATCTCCACAGCCTGTCGGGTCGACCGCCGGCTGGCCAAACATCCGATGGACCTCTACGCCTTCGACGCGAATGCAACGTGATTGTTCCATCAGGTCGACCCCTTCGGCTCCACGCGTCACGATCAATCCACCGGGCATGCGTTGGGCAAGTGCCTGAAGGTCGGTGCCCAGTTTTTCGGCCATCATGTGGCCTTCGTAATCGTTGACGGCCAGCCATGTGGCATCGGCGACAAACGCTTCCAATTCTTCGGCCGAGAAGATCGGCATGGCCTGGCCTGGATCGAACACAAACGGGATAGCGCGGGCCTTGAATTCCCGGGCGTGCCGGATCATGGCATCTTTACCGTTGGGCGACACAATGCCCAGCGTGACCTCGTGGGGGGGCAGACCCAGTTCTCCCGCGCGGTTCATGGCGCCCGGATGGAATGCAGTGATCTGATTGTCTTCCATGTCGGTGGTGATAAACGCCTGCGCGCTGTAGCAGTCGTCGGCCACGAGCACCTGAGAGGTGTCGATGTCCAGGCTGCGCAAACGATCCAGATACCCGCTGCCGTCTTTTCCGATGGCACCGAGCAGGCCGCAGGACTGGCCAAGGCCGCGCAGCGTGTAGGCGATATTGGCAGCACAGCCCCCGAATTCTTGTCGCATCTGTGGTGCGAGAAACGCCACGTTCAGCATGTGGGTCTGGTCGGGAAGAATGTGGTCCTTAAAACGCCCTTCAAACACCATGATGGTGTCAAAGGCGATCGACCCGCTAATTTGTACGGTCATAAGATGGGCTCTGCGAAAGAATCTGAAAACGAAAAACGGCCTGGTACGCGAACATCATAGCGGCTGGCCGAGCGTGCCGATGCAGACCCAGCCGTCGCGTTCGCCGAGCACTTGGATTGGCCCGAGATGCGCACACAACGGCCCGTAGTGGCTCAGCAGTTCCTCCGCCTGTCGGGCCAAAATGCCGGAGAGCACCAGCGCCCCATGGTTGGCGGTGAGGCGGGCCAAGGCCGGCGCCAACACCTTTAATGGCTGGGCCAATATGTTGGCCATGACCATGTTGAACGGGCCACCAAGTGGTGCATCGGCCGTCATCGCCTGCAGCGTTGCTTGGTTCAGGCCTGCATTTTTTTGAGTGGTTTCCACGGCAATAGGATCGATGTCGACAGCCACGACATGACCGAGGCCGAGCTTTGCGGCAGCAATCGCCAAAACACCCGAGCCGCAGCCCATGTCCAACATTCGGCAAGACGCCAGGGCTTCGCGTGAGCGTGGGCTGGAAAAGTCCAGCAGGGATTCCAGGCACAGCTGTGTGGTCGCATGGCTTCCTGTGCCGAACGCCATTCCGGGATCAATGCGAATCTCAATGCCCGTCGGCGCAAGGGCCGAGGCCGGTGATGTCCAGTGCGGCCCAACCCACAAGGCGTCTCGAACCTGAAAAGGGGTGAACTGCCGCTGGGTTTCGCTCACCCAGTCCCGATCGCTCACTTGCCGAATCTCAAAAGGCGAATCGGCGCATTCGGGCTGCTCAGTACACAGCGCTTGCCAGAAACGCTGAGGGTCGTAGGCCGGATCAATCAACACCGCGAATCGCGAGCTGGGCCACGACTGGACTTCGGAGGGCATGCCCGGCTCTCCAAAGATCGGAGATTCATCGGGTGAATCGGCCTGGGCATCCTCGACGGTGACCGAGAGTGCGCCAAGGCCCATCAGAAGATCCGACAGGGCATCGGCGTCACGGATCCGTGACTCGAAGACGAGTTCAATCACCGGGATTGATGGGGGTTAGCGGTCCCGCTCACGGGCTGCAAGCATGTGCTCGAGGTAATGGATCGACGTGCCACCGTCCACAAAATGGGTGTCGCGCATCAACTCTCGGTGCAGAGGCACATTGGTGAGAATGCCCTCCACGACTGTTTCCGAGAGGGCGATCTGCATGCGTGCGATCGCCTGCGCACGGGTATCACCGTAGACAATCACTTTGGCGATCATGGAGTCGTAGTGGGGCGGGACCACATAGCCACTGTAGGC
>JBDLRC010000020.1:0-7554 GCA_039800265.1 Pseudomonadota bacterium | reverse complement strand
TTTCCCAATGTGTATGGCATTGATATGCCCACGCGCGGAGAACTCATCGCCTTTAACCGCAGCGACGAGGAAATCTGCCGGGCCATCGGTGCCGATGCATTGCTCTACCAAGACATTGAATCCATGCGGGCCGATGTCATGACGCTTAACCGTGGTATCTCGGGGCTTGAGGCGTCGTGCTTTGATGGCCATTACATTACCGGCGATGTCACGGCCAAGCTGCTCGACATTCTGGAATCCTCGCGCATACAAGGTGGGTCTGAAGCCACGCGCAAGCAGTTGGCCCTAAACTTATCCAGCGATGACGAATAAGAAAACGCCCAAGTCGGCGACGCAGCGTGACCTGAAATTCGCGACCCGCGCGGTGCGCGCTGGCACAACACGCTCCGACTTTGGTGAGCACTCCGAAGCGCTGTACCTCACCTCAAGCTTTGTCTTCGATGACGCCGAACAGGCGGCCCGTCGGTTTCAAAACAAAGAGCCAGGCGTCGTGTACTCGCGGTTTACCAATCCCTCGGTGCAGATGTTTGAAGAGCGTCTGGCCTCCATGGAGGGGGCCGAGCGTTGTGTGGCGACCAGCTCGGGCATGGCCGCGATTCTGGCCACCTGCCTTGGCCTGCTGAAGGCCGGCGATCATGTGGTGACCACGCCCAGCCTGTTTGGCTCCACCGTGCAGCTCTTTGATAACTACATGGCCAAGTTTGGCGTGGGCATTACCTATGTATCGCTCACCGATCCTGCGGCATGGAAGGCTGCGGTCTTGCCCAACACCAAGCTTTTTTATCTTGAAACACCGTCGAACCCGCTCACCGAAATCGCGGACATCTCAGCCATCTCGGCGGTGGCCAAGGCCCACGGCATTACGTTTGTGGTCGACAACTGTTTTTGCACGCCTGCACTTCAGCAGCCGTTGGCCTTCGGCGCGGATCTTGTGCTGCATTCGGCCACCAAGTACATCGATGGCCAGGGCCGGGTGTTGGGCGGCGCAGTGGCCGGTCCTGCTGAGCTGATCGATCCAATTCTTCAGGTGGTGCGCACCTGCGGCCCATCGTTGGCCCCGTTTAATGCGTGGATTCTGCATAAGAGTCTCGAGACCCTTGATATCCGCATGAAGGCCCATAGCGCATCGGCGTTGGCGTTGGCCACGTGGTTATCGAAGCATCCGGCGGTAGCCCGTGTGCTGTATCCCGGGCTGCCCTCGCACCCGCAGCATGCCTTGGCCATGCGTCAGCAGTCGGCCGGCGGTGCCATTGTGTCGTTTGAAGTCAAGGGCGCTACGCCAGAGGAACAACGCGCGAATGCCCATCGTGTGGTGAATCGATTGGAGATCATGTCGATCACCGGCAACCTGGGTGATACGCGGACCATCATCACCCATCCGGGCACGACCACCCATGGCCGCATCTCCGAAGAGGCCCGTCAACGTGCGGGCATCTCGCAGGCGTTGCTGCGTATTGCGGTTGGCCTGGAAGATATCGACGATCTAAAAGCCGATCTCGAGCGCGGCCTGTCCGCCTAAACCAAGATGCAGGTCTGGTCCTCGGTTGAGCAGGCCCCCCATCGTGACCTGTGCACCGACTGCGGTGTGTCACGCACCTCGAACCCAAAGCGTTGCGCCACAGCGTGCCAGTTCATCGCCCCCGACTATCCGGCCATGGAGCGTCAGGTCCATGGCAGGGCCCGTCGTCGTTATCAGGCCGATGAGTGTTTTTTCGGCCCGTATCAGATTCTGTTTCGGGCGGCGTTAAAAGATCCGCGGCCAGGTGCCCAGTGGACGGGCATCACCACGCGCATCGCCGAGCGTTTGCTGGAAGAAAAAATGGTGGATGCAGTGCTCACCATGTCGCCCGATCCAAACGATGCCTGGCGGCCTGTTCCTACGCTGGTGCGCACCAAGGAAGATCTCGCCAAGTGCCGCGGCATGCGTATGGGCTATGCCCCGCTTCTGGCCATGCTGGAGCCGGCACGTGCGCAGGGCATTGAACGCCTGGCAGTCATCGGTATTCCCTGCCAGGTCTACGCGCTGCGGTCCCTTGAAAAAGAGCTCGGATTCAAGCGGCTCTATGTCATTGGAACGCCATGCTCGGACAACACCACGACCGAGCGCTTTCATCAGTTTTTGCAGCTGCTCACCGATGCGCCCGAGACGATCACCTATCTGGAGTTCTGCGCGGACTATCACGTGGAGATCCGCTACACCAACGGCAAGATCAAACGTATTCCATTTCTGATGCTGCCGCTTTCCAAGCTGCCATCTGATTTTTTTCCGCTGACCTGCCGCACCTGTGTCGATTACACCAATGCCTTGGCCGACATTACCGTGGGCTACATGGGGGGTGAGGGCCAGCAATGGCTGATCGTGCGCAACGATACGGGTTCAGAGTTGTTGTCGTTGTTGGGCGATGAGGTGCAGGTGGCCACACCCGGCAGCCGTGGCAAACGGGCCGGTCCGGTGAAGGGATTTTTGGAAAACACCCGTCGGGCCGCCGGCGGGCTGCCCTTGCGTTCCATGCCCAACTGGCTGCGGCCGATCGTGGGCTGGCTGATGCCCAAGGTCGGCCCCCGTGGCCTGGAGTTTGCGCGGGCCCGCGTGGAGATGAAGGCCATCGAGAGCGTGATTCATCTGCGCCGCGAAGAGCCCAAGCGTATGAAGTCCATGATCCCTGGCCATGTCTGGGATCTGACCGCGCCGTATGGGCTTACACCGGATCCCGATGAGCGCACGCCGGGTGCAACGTCGGGCGCCCCCGCCGGCAACGTATCAAGGGCCCCACGCTAAGGTTTACCGCCTGCGTTTAATGAAAATCACGCGAGTGGGTGGGCAGTTCACCCACGATGGTATGGAGCAGGTCGCCGCGGTCTTCAACCCGCTGGGCGAGCAGATTGCGCACCTGCCCAGGTGCCTGTGGGTCCAGCGTGGTGTCACGTTGCCATACGCCCCACACCATCATCAGCTGTGAATAGAGGACCGCATCGTAAAAGCGTTTCAAGACATCGGGCCATACGATCACATTGATCATCCCGGTGTCGTCTTCTAGGGAAATAAACAAGGTGCCACTGGCTGTGGCGGGCCGCTGACGGTGGGTCACCAATCCTGCAGCCCGTGCCAGCTGGCCGTGGCGAAAGTGGGCAAGGGTGCCGGCCGGCTGCACGCCCAGCGCGGCTAGTTTTTCGCGGATCATGGCCATGGGGTGCCGGCCCAGCGTAAGGCCTAAACGCGCATAGTCGGCTACAAGGTTTTCGGCTTCGCTGGGGGCGGGCAGTGTGAGCCGTGGTTCATCAATACGGGTGTTATGCAGCACCTCAGGCATGGGCCGATACGCGGCTGCTTGCCATACCGCCTGATGCCGATGGCCGGCCAGCCGGGCGAGCGCACCGGCTTCGGCCAGAGCCTGCACATCGGTCCGATTGAGCTGGGCCCGTGTGCACGCGTCATCGACATCTCGAAACGGCTGTGCGGCAGCAATGCGGTGCATTGCCTCGCTGGAGAGTCCGGCGATACGGTTTAATCCAAGCCGCACCGGCATACGCTGTGCTGTGTTGGATGTGTCGCGCGGGGCAGGGCCAGCAGGGCATGTCGGTGCATCGATGGACGCATCGAGTTCAAGGCGGCTCTCCACATGGCTGCAGTTGATGTCGACCGGGTGGACCATGACGCCATGGCGTTGGGCATCTTGCACGAGCTGCGATGGCGAATAAAACCCCAGAGGCTGTGCATTGAGCAGCGCGGCTAAAAATGCATCGGGGTGGTGCCGCTTGATCCAGCAGCTGACATAGACCAGCAGTGCAAAGCTTGCCGCGTGGGATTCCGGGAATCCGTATTCACCAAACCCTTCCATCTGCCGAAAGACACGTTCGGCAAACTCGCGTGTGTAGCCGCGCATCAGCATGCCGTCGACCACGCGATCATGAAAGTGTTCAAGCCCGCCTTTGCGCCGCCATGCTGCCATGGAGCGTCGTAGCTGATCAGCCTCGCCCGCAGAAAATCCTGCGGCCAACATGGCCAGCTGCATCACCTGTTCTTGAAAGATCGGCACGCCCAGTGTGCGTGAGAGGGCCTCGCGCACACTGGCACTCGGGTACTCAACGGGCTCTAAGCCTTGGCGCCGCCGCAGGTAGGGGTGGACCATGCCCCCCTGAATCGGTCCGGGCCGCACAATTGCCACCTCAATCACCAGGTCGTAGAAGCAACGTGGCTGCAGTCGCGGCAGCATGGCCATCTGGGCCCGCGATTCAATCTGAAACACGCCGACGGTCTGTGCGGCACAGATCATGTCGTAGGTCTCAGGGTCTTCGGCGGGGATATCCTGCATCTGAACGGTTCGGCCTTCTTTCTCGCTGATGAACGTTAATGCACGACGAATGGCCGAGAGCATGCCCAGGGCCAGCACATCGACTTTGAGTAATCCCAAGGCCTCGATAGCGTTTTTATCCCACTGAATCACGCTGCGCTCGGGCATGGCCGCATTTTCAACGGGCACCAGATCAGAGAGCCGATGCCGTGCGATCACAAATCCGCCCACATGCTGTGACAGGTGCCGCGGGAACCCCATCAGCTGATTGCACAGCATGGCCCAGCGTTCGCACTGCGCAGGTGAGGGCGTATGCAATGGCGGTGGCGCATGGGCAGAAGATGCGAGCAGTGCCTGCAGGCGATCAAGTTGTGCGTGTAATAACTGCGCATCAACCTGACGGCCATCCCACCATTGGTGGTGTTTGGCCACATGATCAATGCATTGGGCATCCATGCCTAAGGCCTTGCCGACATCGCGCAGGGCCGAGCGGGGCCGATACGTGGTGATCGATGCGGCCAGGGCTGCACGGTCGCGGCCGTATTTTTGATAAATATATTGAATGACCTCTTCACGCCGCTGATGTTCAAAATCGACATCAATGTCAGGCGGCTCATTGCGCTCTTTGGAGATAAAGCGTTCAAAGAGCATCGCCATGCGCGAGGGATCCACTTCGGTAATGCCCAGGCAGTAGCAGACGGCGGAATTGGCCGCTGATCCACGGCCTTGGCACAAGATGCCCTGGCGCCGTGCAAAGGCCACGATGTCGTAGACCGTTAAAAAGTAGGCCTCAAAGTGCAGTTCGTGAATCAGGGCCAGTTCGTGTTCGATTTGGGCCCGCACGCTGTTGGGAATGCCGTCGGGGTAGCGGTCTTTGGGAAAGCGTGTGCGAATACCTTCTTCGGTCAGATGGCGAAGCCACTGCGTGGGGGTGAGGCCAGGTGGCACGATTTCATCGGGGTATTCGTAGCGCAGCTCATCCAATGAAAACCTGCAGCGCTGGGCGATCTCTAGGCTGGTGGCGAGCATGGCAGCCGGATACAAACGCGCCAAACGCAGACGTGTACGCAGGTGTTGCTCGGCGTTTGGGGTGAGCCGTCGTCCGCAGTCTGCAATCGTGGTGCCATAACGAATGGCACACAGCGTGTCGGCCAGAGGCTTTCGGGAACGCACGTGCATGAGTGCATCGCTGCTGGCGGTGACCGGAATGCGCAGCAGTGCGCCCAAGGCCTGCAGCTGATCGCGCCAGATGGCATCGTGGCTGCGCAGCAGCAGTGTGCAGGCCATGTAGAGCCGATCCGAACACCGTTGTTTTAACCACTGTGCACTCCGATGGTGGTCCACAGGGCTGTGATTTGGATCGGGCATCCACAGCACCAGGCAGTCGGGCAGCCCCGATTCCAGATCGGTCAGGCATAAGCGGTAGTGGCCCTTAACCTCCCGCCGTCGGCTCTGGGTAATCAGATGGCCTAGCTGTGCATAGCCTTGCCGTGACATGGCCAGCACGGCAAGCTGTCCATGCAGCTCAGGGGCTGCAAACTGTGCGCCCACAATAAATTGAATGCCCAGGGATTTGGCCATGACATGGGCCTGGACCACGCCGGCCACCGAGGCTTCGTCGGTGATGGCCAGTGCCCGATAGCCCAGCGCATGGGCGCGTTCAATGCATTCTGCGGGGTGCGATGCGCCCTGCAGAAATGAAAAGTTAGACCGGCAAAAAAACTCGGCGAACTCCATGGCAACCGATCTGCATCTCAGCTAAAAAAGCCGTGCAAATACCACTGATGGGCGGGTGTACGAAACACCCACAGCAGCTCATCGTGCAGTGAGCGCGCAATAAAGTAATCGCGTTGCACCTGCTGTTGCGCGCAGTCTTCCCACCATCCGGCTTCAATGCGTTCGGGGCCGCAGAGCAGCTGCAGGGGGCCGTAGTACACAGGCCGATGGGCCTTCACGGTCAGGGGAAGTGGTGCAGTTAAGAGCCAGGTGGGCCGATGCGGCGTGTCGGGCTGCACGTTCCACGGTGCGGCCGATGGTGCTGCGCTGTGGGCCAATGTGCAGGCGTGTTCAGGCCGGTGGTCGTTGTGATGGTGTAGGTAGTGAATCTGCGTGGCCCCAAGCCGTGCCTGCAATCGCTCCATCAGCTCTACGAGTGCCGTAGGCATGATGGATCTTGAACCCGTGGCGCCGGGCGCAGCCGCATCGGCTAAAAATCCCATGGTTTGGTGGGCAAGTGGCGTGGTCTGATCCACCTGTACTTCCACATCGTAGACCGGCCGCGGCAGTTCGAATCGTGCCAGCCGTTCGTGCAGCACCTGTGCAAAGCGCTGCAGATCGCGTGTGGTGCTCGCCAATCCCAGTGTGAGTATGGTGGGCGGCGGGTCATCGTGATGCATCACCACGGTGAACCGTTCAATGCCGGCTTGCCGTGCATGCAGCCATCCCGAGAGTTCGTGCAATAGGCACAGCAGTGCATGCTCCATCATGGGTACATGTTCGGCCCGTGCCGCAAGCTCGCGGCGCTGTGCAAAAGTATCGGGCGCGGTGATCCAGGTGTGGGGGTCGGGGCTGCGGCCAAAGGCGGTGTCCAACACGTGCAGCAGCGGCCGGCCAAATCGGCGTGTCAGTCCCGCGCGGGGAAGTTTCTCCAGCTGGCCTAGGGTGCGAATGCCCATGCGATCCAACAGCACGGTATGTGCATGCAATTCAGGAATGTGGGTCAGTGGCAGTGCATGCAGCGCATCGGCAAGTGTTGATGCGTTCACCACAATGGTGGGTTCGGTGGGCGCACTGCGCGCGCTATTGGATAGCGTAGCGGCCTGCCATGCGCTGGAGAGTGCAATCCAGAGTGCGGCCCGCGCGGTGGGCGCAGCCGCCGTGGTGATGCGGTCGGGATCTTGCCAGCCAAAGGCCTGCCATGCATGGCCTATCCGTTGCAGCAAATGATCCTGTCCGCCCCATAGGCGCAGACTGGCCTGCACTTCCATAAGCACCGCCTGGTTCTGATCGGCCAGTGTGACGCAGGGTGTGAACTGCAGGCCCAGCCGGGCCATGCGTGCAACGGCCTGCGGGGCCGTTTCACTGGCCTGCTGTCGAACGGAGATCGGAAGTGGGTGAAGAAAGGGCGCCCGATAGCGAACGGGAATAACGGAAGCGATCCACAACATGCGGGGATGTGCCAAGAACAATGGCCTGGTCTTTGTCGCGTGGCTCCACTGGGCGCAGGCCGGTGCCGGGAACGGGTATGGCGATATCGATCGGT
>JBDLRC010000019.1:0-8369 GCA_039800265.1 Pseudomonadota bacterium | reverse complement strand
AATATTCTGATTTTCGTGCTTGCGTTTTTTCTGGATTTTTTTGAGATCGCATTTATCGTGATCCCGCTGTTAGCACCCATGGCGGATAAGCTGGGCATTGATTTGATCTGGTTCGGGGTTCTGATCTGTGTGAATATGCAGACCTCATTCATGCATCCGCCGTTTGGGTTTGCGCTGTTTTACCTTCGCGGTATTGCACCCAAAACAATCAAGAGCAGTGATATTTATCTTGGGGCGATCCCTTGGGTGGGCATGCAGCTCTTGTTGGTGGCTGTGCTGATTTTCTTTCCCGGCATCGTGACCGGATTTCTAGAGTCTCCGGCCGCTGCCGATTTGCAGTCCATTGAAATTCAATTGGATGAGGGTGCGTCGCACCTCAATCCGCAGGAAGGCGAGGGTGGCGCCTCGGCCGCAGGTCCGGGGCTTATCCCGCAGGAAGACCCCGCCGACTATTTCAAGCGCCGTTGATGCTCAGAGCTTTTGGCGCGCCATGAAGGCATCAAAACTGGCTTCGGCCACGCGGAACCAGGCCTGCTGATCACGGTGGAACGGCCGTTGCTGTTCGAAAATTTTCTTAAATGCTGGGCTCTTGGCCAGGGTTTCGTTGATCAGCTCCTGGTTGGCTTTAAAGCATGCTTCCAGTACGGGCTGAGGGTAGGCCCGAAGCACTGCCCCACCTTGGACCATACGCTTAAGCGCTACGGGGTTCTGTGCATCGTATTTGGCCTGCATCCAGGTGTTGGCCTCGGCCGTGGCCGCTGACAGCGCGGCCTTGTAGGACTCGGGCAGCGCGTCGTAGGCCTTGGCGTTGACTTGAAACCCCAGCGCAGCGCCGCCTTCGTTCCATCCTGGGTAGTAATAGAACTTGGCAATCTTGTTGAGCCCCAGTTTTTCATCGTCATGCGGTACGGTGAATTCGGCTGCGTCGATGGTGCCTTTTTCCAGCGCCGAGTAAATCTCTCCTGCGGGCAGCTGCTGGGTGACGACACCGAGCTTGGTCAATACCTGGCCGCCCATACCGCCAGTGCGGAACTTCAGTCCCTTAAGGTCAGCGACAGACTTGATTTCTTTTTTAAACCAGCCGGCCATCTGCGAGCCTGTGTTGCCACACAGGAAACTCACCACCCCGAACTGACGCGTGAATTCATTGAATACTTTTTCGCCGTCGCCGTGGACCCACCATGCGTTGTACTGCCGAGTGTTCAGGCCGAAGGGAATGCACGTGCCAAAGGCCCAGGCCGGGTCCTTGCCGATGAAGTAATACGGCGCAGTGTGGTTGCATTCGATGGTGCCTTTTTCAACGGCATCCAGCACCTGCAGGGCAGGCACGATTTCACCTGCTGCATGCACTGAAATCTGAAAGCGGCCACCTGTAAGCTGAGCAACGCGTTTGCTCACAAAGTCGGCTGTGCCAAAGAGCGTGTCCAGGCTTTTCGGGAAGCTTGAAGCGCAGCGCCAGCGCACCAGATCCCCTTGCGCAATCGCAGGTGCGGTAACGGTCAAGGTGCTGCCGGCCAATCCTACTGCAGTGCTTTTTGCTAAAAAGTCGCGACGGCTCATGTCGTCTCCTTCGAAGTGCAGGGTGAGAAATTACGACCGGTGGCGCTTGATCTGCGCCCGGACCTGGGATGGTGCGGTGCCGCCGACATGATTGCGCGCAGCCACCGAGCCTTCCACGTTTAAGACTTCAAACACATCGGCTGTGATCAATGGGGAAAAACGCTGTAACTCAGGAAGTGGCAATTCGGAAAGATCTTTTTGGGCATCGACAGCCGCGCGAACGGCCAAGGCGACAGCCTCATGGGCATCGCGAAAGGGCAGCCCTTTTTTGACCAAGTAATCGGCAAGATCGGTCGCTGTGGCGTAACCCTCAAAGGCCGCGCGTCGCATGGCCTCGGGCTTGACCTTCAGACCGGCCATCATCTCGGCGAACACGCGAAGGGTGTCGAGCACCGTGTCGGCGCTATCAAACAACGGCTCTTTGTCTTCTTGATTGTCTTTGTTGTAGGCCAACGGCTGAGCCTTCATGAGCATCAGCAGCCCCATCAGGTGGCCGACCACACGGCCGGTCTTTCCGCGTGCCAACTCTGGCACGTCGGGATTTTTTTTCTGAGGCATGATCGACGAGCCGGTACAAAACCGATCGGGCAGATCAATAAAGCCAACACGCGGATTCATCCACAGCACCAACTCCTCCGAAAGGCGAGAGATGTGGGTCATGATCAACGCGCAGCAGTGCGTGAATTCAATGGCAAAGTCGCGATCGCTGACGGCATCCAATGAGTTCTGGCAGACGCCATCGAATCCAAGGGTACGGGCGACACGCTCGCGGTCGATGGGGTAGGACGTGCCCGCCAAGGCTGCGGAGCCGAGCGGCATGCGGTTGACACGCTTTCGGCAGTCGGCTAGACGTTCGTCATCGCGTGAAAACATCTCTGCATAGGCCAGCATGTGATGGCCGAACGTAATCGGCTGGGCTACCTGCAGGTGGGTAAAGCCCGGCATGATGGTGTCAGCGTGGGCGTCGGCCTGCGCAAGGAGTGCGGCCTTCAATGCCGTTAAGCTCTCGCGCATTGCATCGATCGTGGCACGCACCCAGAGCCTTATGTCGGTGGCCACTTGGTCGTTACGCGAGCGCGCGGTGTGCAGTCGTTTTCCGGCATCGCCCACCATGTCGGTGAGCCGCTTCTCGATATTGAGATGCACGTCTTCCAGGGCGATCGACCACTCAAAGGTGCCGGCCTTGATCTCCGCCCGAATGGCATCCATACCGGATTGAATATCGGCAAGGTCTTTTGGGCTGATCAGGCCCACGTGGGCCAGCATCTCGGCGTGGGCCAACGAGCCCTCGATATCGTGGAGCGCGAGTCGTTGGTCAAAGGTGACCGAACCCGTGTAGCGCTGCACAAGCTCCGAGACCGGCTCATTGAACCGGCCGGACCAGCCTTCGTTCTTTTTGGAAAATTGTTCGGCCATTTGATTGATACACTTCGAAATATGTGGATTATTGCATCGCGCGAAAGCCGTTTGGCCATGTGGCAAGCCGAACACGTACAAGGCGTATTGGCCAAGTCCTCGGGAAAGCCCGTTGAAATTCTGGGCATGACCACCCGAGGAGACCAGATTCTGGATCGGACGCTCTCCAAGGTGGGCGGTAAAGGCCTGTTCGTGAAAGAGCTGGAAACGGCGCTGGAAGAGGGCCGGGCCCACTTGGCGGTGCACTCGCTTAAAGATGTCCCCATGGAGCTGCCCCCAGGGTTTGAGCTCGCCTGCGTGATGAAGCGAGAAGATCCCAGGGATGCGTTTGTGTCCAATGATTTCGCCGGCCTCGATGCATTGCCGCATGGGGCGGTGGTGGGCACGTCAAGCCTTCGCCGTGAGGCCCAGTTAAAAGCACGTTACCCGCACCTTGCCATCGTGCCGCTTCGTGGCAACCTTGACACCCGACTCTCCAAGCTGGACCGGGGTGATATGCAGGCCATCATTCTTGCCGCGGCGGGTCTGAAGCGTCTGGGCTTGGCCCAACGGATCCGTCAGGTGATTGAACCTGATGTCTTGCTTCCTGCGGCAGGCCAGGGTGCACTGGGCATCGAGATCCGCGCCGACGGCCACGGGATTCGTGCTGATCTCGCAGCCCTGCTCGATGACAAAACCTTCCGTGAAGTCCGCGCCGAGCGGGCGGTATCGCGGGCCCTCGGCGGGAGTTGCCAGGTGCCGCTTGCCGCCTACTGTGTCCAAGAGCCCGATGGAAAGACCCTGCGTTTGCGGGCACTCGTCGCCACCACCGACGGAGCGCGTGTACTGCGCACAGAGTGCACAGGTCAGGATCCCGAAGCCCTGGGCCTTCAGGCGGCCAAGGCGCTTGCGGATCAAGGGGCCCAGCAGATCCTTCAGTCTCTGGGCGTGGCCTAGCCCTGCAGGGCGGGCCGAACGGACCAGCACGTGGACGTGCGATGGTTTCCAGGGGCGCGATGAAACAAGCTGTGCTGGTTCGGCCGCAATGGCACGACGCTCCGGCCCGCGATGCCGTTGACCCTCGTATCGTAATGGCCCCGCTTCAGGTGCTCCGGCCCTGTGCGCCGCCCAGCTCTGTGGTGTCCGATTTCGCAAAAGCATCTTCTCCCTGGGTGGTGTTTACCAGTCCGGCCAGCGTGCAGGCGTATGCACGCTGGAGTGATGCCTACGGCATCCGCTGGCTGCGTGACCCCTGGGTGCGTGTTGCCGCAGTGGGCTCCGGCACATGCGATGAACTGCAGCGCGAGCATGTCGCCCGCCATACACCGGTATCGGACGCCTGGTCGTTCTCCATCGAGAGCGTGTTGCACTCCGAGACCGATGAGAAGGCCGATGCCAAGAGCCTTCTTGCGGCGTTTGACGCTGAACACGACCGTTCACCGTTTGATTGGAGTGCCCAGACACTGTTTGTGATTCAGGCGGTGGATAACCGGCCCACCCTCGCCGATGGCCTGCGGGCCCGCGGTGCGAAGGTGGTGGAGACGGTGCTCTACGAACGATGTGATGTGGAGTGGGGGCCTGCCATCTGGGAGAGGCTGCAGTCGTTCGAGTGGTCCAGTACAGGAATCGTCGTCACATCGTCGGGCATGGTGGAGAAGATCATCGCGCAGCTTGTTCGCCGGGGCGTGGCGGTCCACGAGTTGATCTGGTGCACGCATCACGCCACCATTGCACTGAGGTTGCAGGACCAGGGTCTGCGCCCGATTCGTCGGGTGCGGCTCTCGCCAGAACATCTTCTTTCGGATCTTTTTACGCATGAACACGTTTGGTAAGACTGCTCTTGCGGCCGTGGTGCTGGCCGCGCTTCTTGGGTCTGGCTGGTGGGCCATTCAACACCGCGATACCGGCCGCACATCGCCATCGGCGTTATCGTCAGGCTCTGCTGCGTCGGGTGTAATTTCCGCGACAGCATCGCGCGATTCTGATGTGTTGCGCGAGGTGAACACCACAGTGCGATTGGCCAGCGATATGGCTGTCACGTACGGCAACCTAGCTTCAGCGATTGCATTGATTGATCTGGCGCAGCAGAGGATCGCACGTGAGCCGAGTCAGGAAGCCTGGGCCGAGCTGCGCAAGAGCCTTGCGGCAGATCGTCAAGCATTGGCGATGTTTGCGCAGCGCGATATACCGGCCATGGCCGCCCAGATCGAGACCATCGTGGCCGACATCGATCGCCTGCCACTCATCTCTGCGCCACGCCCCCTTACGCAAGCGCCGCGCTCGACGGCTCCGGCCGCGCCTAGCAACGGCGCTGGGGCCTGGTGGCAAAGCATCTGGTCGGGCATTCAGGCCCGATTTTTTGAAGTGGTGCAGATTCGTCGCGTCGAAAATGCAGATGCACTCTTCCTCACACCAGAGCAGGGTGCATTGGTGGCCGAGCGGCTAAGGCTTCGACTCTTGTCTGCTCGGGTGGCCCTGATGTCACGCCAAGACAGGCTGTTGCAGCATGACCTTGAGCAGTCGATCGTGATTCTCAGGCAGGCCTATGATCGTGAGCACGCGGCTGTGCGTGATCATCTTCAGGCGCTTGAAACGCTGGCCAAGGCAAGCCAGGGGCTTCGGCCTGTAGGCCCCCTTGCTTCGGTGGCGATTCTCTCTGCCTGGTCGCGTCCAGCGTCCGTCCCGGCACCGGAAGGAAAATCACCATGAGCCGCCTGTTGGCGCTGCTGGTGCTGGTTGTCTTGGCCGTAGGCCTGGCCATGGTCTTGCAGCTCGACTGGGGCAATGTCACGTTGTGGCTGCCACCGTACCGCGTGGATATGACGCTGCAGACAGCAGTGCTTAGCCTTCTCGGCGCACTCGGTGTCACGTTGATCATCGCCCGTGTGATTGCAGGTGTGATCGGTATTCCCGAGCGTGTGCGACGGTTTCGCAGGCGGCGTCTGCAGGAGACGCGACTACGCACGCTCTCAGATGCTGTCGTGAATTATCGCGAGGGCCGCTTTGCGCGTGCCATCAAATCAGCAGCCATCATTGCGGACGACACTTCGCTTGCCAGCGATGTACCAGCAGCACAGCTGGCCGCCAGTGCGATTGCGGCCAGTGCAGCCCATCAGCTGCACGACACGGCGCTTCGGGATGCTTGGGTCTCCAGGGCCTCGGGCGCAGCCGCGCAAGACGAGGCTAAAACGCTGGCAGCCTTGCTTGAAGCCGAGTTCGCAGTGGATGATCGTCGCGGCGGTCGCGCACTTTCCGCACTCGCACCGCTGACCAAGGGGGATCGGCGCCATGTGCACACGCTGCGCCTGCAACTTAAGGCAAGTCTTCTGGAACGACGATGGGACGAGGTGCTTCGTCTGACCCGACTTCTCGAAAACCGTAAAGCGCTCAATACGGTGGGCGCATTGCAGTACAAACGTGAAATCGCGAAGGCATGGATCGAGACAAACCGTCACGATGAGGCCCGTCGACTGATCGAGGCAACGCTAAAAACATCCTGGGATTCGGGTCTGGCCATGCTCTACGGCCGTGTGCAGGGTAATGCGCTCGATCAGCTCACACGTTTGGAACAGTGGCTTATCGCCCACCCGATGGATGCAGAGTTGAACTGGTCGTTGGGCCGTATCTGCCAGCGGCAAAAGCTCTGGGGCAAAGCACGCATGCACCTTGAGGCTTCGCTGCGTGCAAAACCGATGGTGGCCACGCACCTCGCCTTAGCGGAGATTGCAGAAGCACTCGCTGAAAAAGAAACCGCCGCACTTCACTGGAAGGCGGCGGCTCAGTTGACCGCGTAGCGGTCGTGTACGTCGGTACTGACGGTTTACGTCAGGTCTACTTTGGCACAGCAGGCAGAATCGGCACGATCAAGAGTGCAACGATGTTGATGATCTTGATCAGCGGGTTGACTGCAGGGCCGGCGGTGTCTTTGTAGGGGTCGCCCACGGTGTCGCCCGTGACGGCCGCCTTGTGGGCGTCTGAACCTTTGCCGCCATGATTGCCGTCCTCAATGTACTTCTTGGCGTTATCCCAGGCGCCACCACCCGTACACATCGATACCGCAACGAACAGGCCTGTCACGATGGTGCCCATCAACATGCCGCCCAGGGCTTTGGGCCCCAGAGCCAGTCCGACCAACACCGGAACCACCACCGGCAAGAGCGAGGGAATGATCATCTCTTTAATGGCGGCTTTGGTCAGCAGGTCCACTGCGGTGTGGTATTCAGGTTTACCGGTGCCATCCATGATGCCTTTGATCTCACGGAACTGACGGCGCACTTCGGTGACCACTGCGCCTGCGCATCGGCCAACAGCCTCCATGGCCATCGCGCCGAAGAGGTAAGGAATCATGCCGCCGATAAAGAGGCCAATGATCACCTCGTGATCTGAGAGATCAAACTTAATGGCCTGGCCCATTCCCTCCAGTGCGTGGGTGTAGTCGGCAAACAGCACCAGTGCTGCAAGGCCTGCAGAGCCAATGGCATAGCCTTTGGTCACGGCCTTTGTCGTGTTGCCCACTGCATCCAAGGGGTCGGTCACATTTCGAACATCTTTGGGCAGCTCGGCCATTTCGGCGATGCCACCGGCGTTATCCGTGATGGGGCCGTAGGCGTCTAGCGCGACGATGATGCCGGCCATCGACAGCATGGATGTTGCCGCGATCGCAATGCCGTACAAACCGGCGAGCGCGTAGGCGACAAAAATGGCCACGCACACCGACAGCACAGGAAGTGCGGTAGAGCGCATGGACACGGCAATGCCCGCGATGATGTTGGTAGCGTGTCCGGTCTCGGACGCTGCCGCCACGTGGCGCACGGGTCCGTATTCAGTCGCCGTGTAGTACTCGGTGATCACGACCATGGCGGCGGTCAGCGCAATGCCCACCACCGACGAAAGCCAGAGGTTCATGACCGTCATGCCAGGCACGGCTGCAGCAGCGCCGCCCATGATCCAGTCGGTAACAAAGTAAAAGGCGATGATGGAAAGCACAGCGGCCACGATCAGGCCTTTGTAGAGGGCCGTCATGATCTTGCCCTGGCCGGAGTACTTCACAAAGAAGCAGCCAATGATCGATGCAATGACCGATACGCCGCCGAGTGCCAGCGGGTAGATGGCCGCGTCTGCAGCGATGCCTTTCATCAGCAGCGCGCCTAAGAGCATGGTTGCAATCACGGTCACGGCATAAGTTTCAAACAAGTCGGCAGCCATGCCTGCGCAATCGCCCACGTTATCCCCCACGTTATCGGCAATCACTGCCGGGTTGCGGGGGTCGTCTTCTGGGATGCCGGCTTCGACCTTGCCCACCAGGTCGGCACCGACGTCGGCGCCTTTGGTGAAAATGCCGCCACCCAGTCGGGCAAAGATGGAAATCAAGGAAGAGCCGAAGGCCAATCCCACCAGGGGATGCAGTGCCTTGA
>JBDLRC010000018.1:0-4937 GCA_039800265.1 Pseudomonadota bacterium | reverse complement strand
TCAGGGTGAACTTAACGCGGCAATGGCTTGCGGTGGGGGCAATACCGAGCAGCTCAGCGATACCGAGATGGACGCCGTGCTGGCAGGCAAGCGGCTTGAAGACGTTCGCAGTCCAAAGGATGAAGCAGTCGGCGCATGAGGGCTGTTGTGGCGGCTCATGAGCATGATCGCATTGGACCCAATGCGATCATTCAGGTCTTGGAGGCGCTGACCGCCGAGTTCGGCCAGGCCAGCACGGCCGCATTTTTTGAGTCGATTGGATTGGGTGCCCACAGCGCATCGCGCCCACGCGATATGGTTGCGGAGCGAGACGTCGCAGTGTTGCAGGCTTCTCTGCGGGAGCGGTTCGGTGTGGACGTGGCGACAGTGATCTCCCGGGAGGCAGGCCGCCGAACGGGTGACTACCTGCTTGCCCATCGCATTCCTAAGCGGGCCCAGCAGTTGTTGCGGTGGATGCCAGCCGCGTTAGCGGCACGTATTCTGGCCAGGGCGATTGCGCGGCATGCATGGACATTTGCGGGCAGCGGCAGCTTTCATGTGATTGCCGGACGCCCCTTCGTATTTTCGATTCGTCACAATCCTATGTGCAGCATGATTCGTTCAGCGACACCGTCGTGCGATTATTACGCCGCCACGTTTGAACGCATTTTCCAGGCGATCGTGCACCCTAACGCCACAGTGACCGAGACGCAGTGTGAATCCATGGGCGCGCCGGCGTGTGTTTTCGAAGTCTGCTGGTAGGGTTCAGAACCACTGCGCGAGTTGCCGCAATCGTTTTTCACAGTCGTTTTCCGAGAGCAGCTGGGCCTTATGCTCCGCGCCTAACGGGAGAAGGTCACCCCATCGGTTGGCAACCCATCCCGCATCGTCAAGCCGGTAGGGCGGCGTCATGGGCAGTTGGTCCACGAGGCCCCGTTGTTGTGCATTGGCAATCAACGCACCGAGCCGATCAGCCAAGGGCTGCAGGTCTGCAGGGATCGGCGTGGGGTGATCGTCGGGCAAGAGCCTGACCTCACCACTCCATAGGCCATACGCACCGCGGGCATGAGGGCCCAGGGCAAATCGCCGTGTGCCACGGCACCTTACTGCCAGTACCGATGGCTGAAGCTCTGTGCTCTCCAGCAGCTCCACCATGCAGCCCCAAGGGTACAGCGTTTCCATCTCGCCGGCTTTTTGTACTTCATGGCCACTGGCCAGCGGAACGATGCCAAACGCAATGCCTTCCTGTTGGCAGCGTCTGATCAGGTGAAGGTAGCGCACTTCAAAAATGGTCAAGCCCAGCAGGCCATCGGGGAACAGCCCCTGCCGCAGCGGGAAGAGCGGCACATGGGTAAGCGTCATGAGCGACGCAGAAAAATGATGTGGGCCTGCATTTCCAGCACAGTCTGTTCGTGCTGATTTTTAAGCACGAGAAATACCTTGGTGATGCCGCGATCAGGTTTTGATTTTGATGGCTTGAGTTCCATCACCTCTGCATAGCCTTGGAGGGTATCGTTGGGCCGCACGGGGTGGGCCCACTTCAAGGCGTCAATGCCGGGGCTGCCTGCACAGCTCGAATTCAAGATCCAGGCATCAGCGAGCATCCGCATCATCATGGAGCATGTGTGCCAGCCGCTCGCGATGAGCCCGCCGAATGGAGAGTCTTTGGCCATGACCGGATCCACGTGAAAGGACTGAGGGTCAAACTCGCGGGCGAATGAGATGATGTCGCGTTCCGATACCTGGCGCGGTGTGAATTGAAAGCGTTGGCCGATGTGGAGATCGTCGAACGTGATCATGCCGAGCATCCTTGGTGGAAGAGGTTGTCAAAACGAAAGGCTAATGCGCCTTGCTGATAAGATCAAACGTATGCCGTTTGATTCCTTAAAAAAACCAGCCATCGTGTTGTTAAGTGGCGGGTTAGACTCTGCCACCGTGCTTGCGAAGGCCATTGCCGATGGCTACGCGGTCACCACGCTGGCCTTTGACTACGGCCAGCGGCATCGTATCGAGATTGATGCTGCCCAGAAGATTTCTCGTGTGATGGGCGCACAGGCCCATCGGGTGGTAGCGATTGATTTGCGTTCACTGGGAGGCTCTGCGCTGACCGGCGATCTGGGCGTGCCCAAGGGTCGGGATATGACGCACTCCGAACACGAGATTCCTGTGACCTATGTTCCCGCACGCAATACGATTTTTTTGTCGTACGCGCTCGGGTGTGCCGAGGTGTTGCAGGCCAGGGATATTTTTATTGGCGTAAATGCACTGGATTACAGCGGCTATCCGGATTGCCGGCCAGAGTATCTGAGCGCATTCCAGGCCATGGCCAATCTCGCGACACGCGAGGGCGTGGAGGGCCGCGGGGTGACCATCCACGCGCCCCTTTTGCATATGACCAAAGCCGAGATCATTCGGCTTGGTCTATCACTGGGGGTGGACTATGGCCTCACCACCAGCTGCTATGACCCCGATCCGAAGGGGAAGCCGTGCGGCGCCTGCGACGCCTGCCAGTTGAGGGCCAAAGGATTTTCAGAGGTTGCTGTACCCGACCCTAGGGTGATGCGGGGCGATTGACGTTACAGAGGCAGGGGGCTCAGCATCAGATTTTCGATGCGCTCGACAATCTGGCCGTTGGATTCGCTGTCTTTGCGGGTCGCGATCCATTTCGGATCGGCCTGAAAGGCATTCCATTTCTGTTCGCGTTCGGCGAGAGACTCCCACTCCAAAATATAGTAGAGCGCCGCATTGGATGGCCCCACCAAGGTAGTCCAGAAGTGTGTATGTTTGATGCCGTAGGTCTGAAAAAATCCTAGCGTGTGCTGCTTAAATCGGTTGACCAGGTCGGGAAGCTTTCCGGGGCAGCAGTGATAGATTCTGAGTTCGTGAACCATGGTGTCATCCTTTGTAAAACCGAAATTCTATGAGTAAAGCGTTTACCAAGGAAGTTGACCTCCAAGACGACGATCCGGATGAAGAGCCATCGTCTGGGCTGCCTGCCGGTACGCCCAATTACCTTACGCCCAGGGGCTACCGGGCATTGCATGATGAGCTGAACCATCTTCTCAAGGTGGAGAGGCCGAAGATTGTGGAAATCGTGTCGTGGGCGGCTTCCAACGGTGATCGGTCTGAAAATGGCGACTACTTGTATGGAAAGCGTCGGCTGCGCGAGATCGATCGGCGTCTACGTTTTCTGACCAAACGGCTTGGCATCGCACAGGTGGTCGACCCGTGTCAGCATCGTGGTAACGATCAGGTGTTTTTTGGTGCCACCGTGACGATTGCCGATGAGCAGGGCTGCGAGCAGACCTACACCATTGTGGGCGTCGACGAGACGCACCTGACCGATGGTGCGATCAGCTGGGTGTCGCCGATGGCCCGGGCCTTGATCAAGGCGCGCGAGGGCGATGCGGTGAGTTTTCATAGCCCGTCTGGCCTTCGGGAAATTGATATTTTGCGTGTCCGCTATGGCGAGCCGGGGCCGGAGCAGAGCGCCGAAAGTGGTGTTTAATCAACGCTTGGCCATCACGTCCCGCCCAAAGGAAATTCCATGACGACTGTTACCGAAGGAAAAAAATTACCCGAGATCACCGGCCACTTGGCCCTGGCCACCACCCGTGGCAATGCGCGGCTGGCCGATTTTCGAGGCCACCAATTGGTGATCTATTTCTATCCCAAAGACGACACGCCCGGGTGCACAGTCGAGGGCCAGGACTTTTCCGCCCTCCATCCTCAGTTTCTTAAGTCAGATACCCAAGTGATCGGAGTCTCCCGAGACAGTCTTGCGTCGCACGATAAGTTCGTCAAGAAATACGGCCTTTCGATGACATTGGTCTCCGACACAGATGAAACGCTTTGTCGGGCGTTTGATGTCATCAAAGAAAAGAACATGTATGGCAAAAAAGTCATGGGTGTTGAACGCTCGACGTTTCTTATCGACGCCGATGGCGTCGTGCAGCGGAGCTGGCGTGCGGTGAAAGTGCCGGGCCATGCAGAAGATGTCTTGCAGGCAGCGCGGGACCTTCGGGCGTCGCGTGCCTAATCGTTACGGGCCGGCAGCATGATTTCGGCAGCGCGCGTTGGGGAGTCAACAGAGTCCATTGATACGCCGGCCCTGGTGCTCGATCTGGATGCCTTTGAGCGCAATTGCGCCCGGCTGGATCAGGCGCTTGCAGGCCGATCGATTGCCGTGCGCCCCCATGCCAAAAGCCATAAGTGCCCCGACATAGCGAAACGTCAAATTGCCCGTGGTGCAGTGGGCATCTGCTGCCAGAAGGTCAGTGAGGCCCAAGCATTTGCCGACGCAGGGATCGGCAACATTTTGATTTCCAATGAAGTGGTAGGTGAGAAAAAGATCCAACGTCTCTGCGCGCTCTCGCAGCAAGTGGCGCTGACCGTCTGCGTTGATCACCTGGAAAATGCGCGGGCTTTGGATGCGGCCGCCCGTATCCACGGCATTGTGTTGTCGGTATTGATCGAGCTTGATGTGGGTGCGGGCCGATGCGGCTTCGTCCCCGGGATGCCTGCCCTGGAACTGGCGCAGGCGATCGTCCGGATGCCCGGCCTGCGGTTTATGGGTCTTCAGGCCTATCACGGTGTAGCCCAACACATGCGTTCGTTGGCCGAACGACAGGCTGCCATCGGTCAGGCGATCGAACGCACTGCATCAACACGCGATCTGCTGCAGGCCCATGGCATCGACTGTCCGGTCGTGAGCGGTGCGGGAACGGGGAGCTTTCTTCTGGAAGCGGGCAGCGGACTCTACACCGAGCTTCAAGTCGGTTCGTACATTTTTATGGATGCGGATTACGCCCGAAACGATTGGAGCACCAGTGGCATGCCGCGGTTTGAGCACAGCCTTTTTGTGCTGTCGTCGGTGATGAGCGTTGGCGGTCCCCACCATGCGGTGGTGGATGCAGGCCTCAAAGCCTCAAGCGTGGATTCGGGCTTGCCGATCGTCG
>JBDLRC010000017.1:0-7713 GCA_039800265.1 Pseudomonadota bacterium | reverse complement strand
TTCGCATCTCCTGGGGCGACCTTGATCGCCGATGCACGCTCAGCGATCTTGGCAATCAATGCATCGGCGACGTTACCCACCGCAACCGCAACCGAAATCGCCATACAGCGCTCGCCCGCAGAGCCGTATGCAGCACCGATCAAGGCATCCACAGCCTGATCCAAGTCGGCATCGGGCATCACCACCAGATGGTTCTTAGCGCCGCCTAACGCCTGCACGCGTTTGCCGTGTTTAGAGGCGGTTTCGTGGATGTATCGGGCAATGGGCGTCGAGCCCACAAAACTCACTGCGGCAACCTTTGGATGGGCCAACAGCGCGTCCACAGCTTCTTTGTCGCCTTGAACGACATTGAAGACACCGTCCGGCAGGCCGGATTCTTTTAACCCCTGCGCCACCATCAACGATGCGGATGGATCACGCTCGGAGGGTTTCAAAACAAATGTATTGCCACAGGCAATGGCCACGGGATACATCCAACACGGCACCATGACCGGAAAGTTAAACGGCGTAATTCCCACACACACGCCAACGGCCTGACGCAGGCTCCAGGCATCAATACCACTGCCGACCTGTTCGGTGTATTCGCCCTTTAACAAATGTGGAATGCCGCACGCAAACTCCACCACCTCCAGGCCGCGCTGTACCTCGCCCTTGGCATCATCAATCGTCTTGCCATGCTCCGCCGTAATCGCCTTGGCGAGTGCCTCCATGTTGCGCTCCATCCAGTCCTTGAACGCAAACATGACACGCGCACGTTTCACCGGCGGCGTGGCTGACCACGCTGGAAAGGCCTTCGCAGCCGACGCTACCGCACGATCAACATCGGCTACGCTAGCCAGTGCCACCTCACGCGCGATCTCGCCCGTGGCAGGATTAAAGACCGGCGCGGACCGCGCAGGAGCATCCTTGACAGTGGTGCCGTCGATCCAATGGCTGACCATGGACTGACCCAAAACCATATGTGGTGAATTCATAAAAACATCTCCAAAGTGCCCCACGCCATACGGGCGATCAGCACAGCTAAAAGAACCAGAAAAAATCGTCGAACAAACTGACTGCCTTTTTTTACGGCAAGGTGCGTGCCCAGCCAGGCCCCCACAATGTTGCACAAGGCCATAAGCACAGCCGCTTTTAAAAAGAACTCTCCCGCCGGCAAGAAAAACGCCAATGCGGCAAGGTTGGTCATCACGTTGACCACCTTGCTCGAGGCCGAAGCGTGCAGGAAATCATACCCAAAGAAGCGTACGAACACGAAGACTAAAAACGCACCGGTGCCAGGACCAAAAAAACCATCATAAAAACCAAGCACACTTCCCACCAGTAGGCCCAACAAGCGTTGACGGCCTTGGGATAACCGCGGCGCATGGACCGCACCCATTTCTTTTTTGCGCAAGGTGATCACCGCAACAATCACCAGCATCACCAGCACCAAGGGCTGGCCCAGCGCTCGGGGCAAAAAACTCACTGCAGCAGCACCCAACCAGCCAAACACGGCCGCCCCGACAAGGGCGGGAACAATCGCATTCCAAGGCAGTTGTACTGCTCGGGCATAACGGCTAGCGGCCACCAAGGTGCCTGAAATGGCAGCAATCTTGTTGGTGCCAAAGAGTGCCGCCGGCGAGGCCTGTGGCACAAAGGAAAACAGCGCGGGAATAGCCACCAGGCCACCGCCTCCCACCACTGCATCGACAAATCCGGCCGCTAGGGCCACGGCCGCCAAAACCACCAGCACCCAGCCCTCGGGGCCTCCGGCCTGCCCGAAACTCAAAATCTCAGAAATCATCACAACCTTGGAAAAAATCCGCCCAATTCCAGGCAGAAGCAGGGCCAGGCTTGTTAGGATCAGTGCATGAAACCGCTCATTGTGACATCCGGCGACCCAGCAGGCATCGGGCCTGAAATCGTGCTCAAAGCCCTGCACCTCTGGCATACCAGCGGCCAAGGCCAACGCCCTCTCCTTATTTGCGGAGATCCGGATTGGTTTCTAGAAGAATCAAAAAAGTATCAAATTCCCACTAAAAATATAGAATTTCTTCCTGTTAATTGGAAAAATCTAGAAATAAGCGTTGGAAAAGTGGGAAAAGATAATGGGCAAGCCGGTTTCGAATCCATTCGATCGGCCGTAAGCCTATGCAGCCGCAACGAGGCCGCAGGCATCGTTACGGCGCCGATCCACAAGGCATCGCTGGCGCTGGCAGGACACCCTTGGCCCGGACACACCGAGATGTTGGCCGAGCTGGCCAGTCCCTCCTCCCCACCCCCGGTGCGCATGATGCTGGTCAATCCAGAGCTAAGGGTGGTGCTCAACACCGTGCATCTGGCCCTGCGCGATGTCATCGATGGACTAAATCAAGACGACTTGGTGCACACCATCGTCTTAGCTGAGCGGGCCTGTAAGCAACTCGGCGTACCGAAACCACGCGTGGCCATTGCCGGACTCAATCCCCATGCCGGTGAGTCTGGCCTGTTTGGCCGCGAAGACATCGACATCATTGCTCCAGCAGTTGCGAAGGCGAAGACACTTGGCATCAACGCCAGTGGGCCCTGGCCGGGGGATACGATTTTTATGCGGGCACGACAGCACAAAGACTTTGATGTGGTGGTCGCCCAGTACCACGATCAGGGCCTCATCCCCATCAAATACCTCGGCATCGACCAAGGCGTCAACATGACGTTGGGGCTGCCATTTATACGAACCAGCGTGGACCACGGCACCGCTTTCGATATCGCCGGCAAAAACATCGCCGACCCAGGATCGTTACTGGCCGCGATCGCCCTTGCCGATCGGCTGGCCAGCCAGCTCGAACATCCAGAACAATCCCCGACCAACCATTGATCGCACGACGCCTTCCGCCATGACCATCTCTTTGCTTGCCATCTGCGTTAGCGAGGTTAAACCCCTGTTGTTTCGTGATCCGCACGACGAGAAACAACTCCACCGTGAAATGTCCGGCATACAAAAATCACCGATCAGCACCACCGAGGCCCCACGACGTGTACGGTGCACCACCCTTGGGGTGGCAGGAGATGAGCAGGCCGACCTCTCCGTTCATGGCGGGCCACAAAAAGCCGTGTATTGCTACCCGTCAGAGCACTACGCGTTTTGGAAGGCCGAGCTGTCTTGGCTTCACGATGTGTCGTCACTCTTTGGGCAGGTGGGCGAAAACCTCTGCATGAATGGAATCCTCGAATCCGACATCTGGATCGGTGACCGACTTCATATCGGTGAACAGGTTGTTCTTCAGGTGGTCAAACCACGAGAGCCCTGTTTTAAATTTAACGCACGAATGCGCTCCAATCAGGCCACCAAGCTGATGGCCGAAAGTGGGCGATGCGGATGGTACTGCAGTGTATTAACAGAGGGTGAGATCCAGCCCGGCGATCCCGTTAAGTTGATCGCCGGCTCTCGCGACACCACCGTGAGAGAAGAATATAAGCGGCTCCTCAAACGCCGGTGATCAGGCAGCGAGACGTTGATCGAGGCGCGCCTGCAAGGTAGTCTTTGTTTGAATCAGCTGGTCCGGCAGGCCGTGCGCAAGTTTTGCAAAAAGCTCGGCATGCAGCTTGAACTCATCACCCCAGGCCTTCGCATCGATCGACGTGATCTTTGAAAACTGATCGTTCGAAAACTCCAACCCAGTCCAATCGAGATCTTCATAGCGCGGCGTCACACCGAACACATGGTCGACACCGCCCGCCTGCCCTTCAATACGTTGCAGCATCCACTTTAAAACACGGGCATTCTCGCCAAAACCAGGCCAGACAAACTTTCCGTTTTCGTCGGTTCTGAACCAATTCACACAAAAAATCTTGGGCAAACGCGCGCCACTTCGGCCGAGCTTCTCTCCCAAATCCAACCAGTGCGCGAAGTAATCGGCCATGTTGTAGCCACAAAATGGCAGCATTGCGAATGGATCACGGCGGACTACACCCTGCTGACCCGCGGCTGCGGCCGTGGTCTCACTGCCCATGGTCGCAGCCATGTACACACCTTCTTGCCAGTTGCGGGCCTCGGTCACCAGAGGAACCGTGGTGGAGCGACGGCCCCCGAAAATAAAGGCATCAATCACCACACCCTGCGGGTCATCCCAATGGCTATCGATCACCGGATTCTGGGCTGCCGATACCGTAAAACGCGCGTTCGGGTGGGCTGCCTTACGGCCCTGTGATCGTGCAATCTCGGGAGTCCAATCCTTGCCCTGCCAATCGGTGCAATGGGCTGGCGGCAGTTCGGTCATACCCTCCCACCAGACATCGCCGTCATCGGTTAAAGCAACGTTCGTGAAAATAACGTTTTCTTTTAACGATGCCATGCAGTTGTAATTGGTCTTATCGTTAGTGCCTGGCGCAACGCCAAAATAGCCATTTTCAGGATTGATCGCGCGCAATTGACCCTTCGCATCAGGCTTGATCCAGGCAATGTCATCGCCGATCGTGGTGATCTTCCATCCACCCGCATCGAGCCCCTTTGGCGGGATCAGCATTGCGAAATTTGTTTTACCGCAGGCCGAGGGGAAAGCCGCCGCAACGTGGTACTTCTTCCCCCAAGGTGCCTGAACACCCAAGATCAGCATATGCTCGGCAAACCACCCTGGATTTGCACCGTGGGCTTCGCGGCGGCCCATTGCCGATGCGATCCGCAACGCAAAACACTTCTTGCCCAAGAGAGCGTTGCCGCCATATCCAGAGCCGTACGACCAGATCTCTTGAGTCTCCGGAAAGTGCACGATGTATTTGGTGTCATTGCAGGGCCAAGCCACGTCGGACTCGCCCGCCTTGAGGGGCATCCCCACCGAGTGGACGCAAGGCACATACGCCCCATTAGCACCTAAGACGTCATACACGGCACGGCCCATGCGGGTCATCATGCGCATGTTCACCACCACGTAAGGGGAATCCGAAATTTCCACGCCGATATGCGCAATCGGCGAACCCAAAGGACCCATGGAAAAGGGAATCACATACATCGTTCGACCCTGCATGCAGCCCTTAAAGAGGCCTGAAAGCGTAGACCGCATCTCATGCGGATCGATCCAGTTGTTCGTGGGGCCTGCCTCGGCCTGCGTCTGACTGCAGATATAGGTCCGGTCCTCCACACGGGCAACATCAGATGGATCCGACCATGCGAGATACGAATTGGGGCGTTTCTGTGG
Source organism: Pseudomonadota bacterium (assembly GCA_039800265.1). Taxonomy (GTDB): domain Bacteria; phylum Pseudomonadota; class Gammaproteobacteria; order Burkholderiales; family Burkholderiaceae_A; genus Lacustribacter. Next base: position 2,560 of record JBDLRC010000017.1, on the reverse strand, counting down.
ATTAAGTTTTTTTAACGTTCCCGACGCGACCATTTCTGCACAAAGCCTGTCGTACTCGTCCTGGGAGCCATCACACCACACCACCTGTTGAGGCTGCGTTAAATCTGCAATGGAAGAGACCCACTCAATGAGTCCACGGTGCTGAACAAATGCTGGCGGTGTAATGGTCATGATCGGAAGCAATGTAAGAAATGATGTTGAAGTACAACGACGGCTTTTTAAGCAGCTTTAGCCAAAAGATTTTAACATCGCAGTCTTCACCCACACTGTGCGACACGCAAGGCAACCCCTATGACATCTTCGGAGCACACTGCATTGGTCTTTCTCTCATGCGGCGGAACCATCGAGAAAACAGTACTACCCCAACAGGGACAACTCGGATTCGACCACTCGCGCGTTTCAGAATGGGCCGCCACTTGCCGCATTGCGCAAACCTGGCGTAGTGAAACCCTGATGTTGATCGACAGCCTCGAGATGACCGATGCAGACCGCAATACCGTTGCCGCTCACGTTGCCAGAATCCAGGAATCACAGGTGGTTATTCTGCACGGCACCGACACCATGGTACAGACAGCGGCGGTTGTTGCTAAGCATCGTCAACTGCACCAAACCGTAGTCTTTACGGGAGCCATGATTCCCGTCAGTCAATCGAATTCCGACGGACTGTTCAACATTGGCATGGCAACAGCTGCAGTCCAGCTTCTTGAGCCGGGGGTCTATATCGCCATGAGTGGGCGGGTCTTTCCGGCAGACGCTGTACGAAAAAATCGGGAAAAAGGGGTATTTGAGGCCGTCGCAGCGCAGGCTGAAGAGCCCTCTCAGCATCAAAACGACAACGGAACGCTGCGCATCACAAAACGCAAATGGACAGGTTCCTTTCGTTGATCACCATGCACAGCAGCAGCAAGAGTACTACTTACCAATACAGAACCGGCCGAAAATCTCGCCCAATAAATCGTCGGATGAGAACTCCCCGGTAATCTCCGATAGTGCGGCATGCGCCTGACGTAAGCATTCCGCCAAAAGTTCAAGCTCCTTTGCGGTCAGGTGCTGAGTCGCCTCTTGGCACGCCACACGACTACGTTGCAAGGCCTGAAGATGCCGCGCTCTAGCGGCAAACACTCCGCTGCTCGCGTCACCCGTCCAGCCAGCAAGGTCAAGCAGCCGCTGTCTCAAGTGATCCAATCCCAACCCTGTTTTTGCTGAGATATGAACCGCATCTGCATCCTTTCCCTGCGAAACATGCAAAGCCAAATCGCTTTTATTCCAGACACGGACAACGGCCCGGCATGACGATGCCTGCTGCACAACCTTCTGTTCCAACGCATGATCAACCGGAACCGCACCCGTGGCGTCCCGTAACAACACGACCACCTGTGATCGTTGTACCTCTTGCCAGGTTCGAGCAATGCCAAGCCGCTCAACCTCATCTGACGTATCCCGCAATCCTGCGGTATCGATCACATGCATCGGCACGCCATCCACACTTATTTCTTGGACAATTCGATCACGGGTCGTGCCCGCAATCGCCGTAACCAGCGCAACGTCTTGTTCAGCCAACGCATTTAACAGCGATGATTTGCCAACATTGGGAGCACCCACCAAAACAACACGCAGACCCTCGCGCAATACCGCACCACGTGAAGCACTATCGTGCACTTGGGTTAAGACCGCCAAAATATCGCTCAATCGTTGCGCAACACCTTCGCGTTCAATAAACGGAATATCCTCCTCTGGAAAATCAAGGCAAGCCTCAACGCGCATCCGAGCATCAATCAATCGGTTCTGAAGATCGCTGATCAACTGACTAAACGTACCCTGAAGCGAGGCCAAAGCACTTCGGGCAGCACGTTCCGTGCCCGCATCGATCAGATCAGCAACACTCTCGGCCTGCGCCAAATCCAACTTGTCATGAAGAAAGGCCCGCTGCGTAAACTCCCCGGGCTCTGCCATTCGCATCCGGCCAGACGAGGGCACAAAACCCAGGCAACGGTTTAACAACAAGGACAGCACGCCCACGCCACCGTGCCCCTGCAGTTCTAAGACATCCTCACCGGTATACGAATGAGGCCCTGGGAAAAAAATCGCCAGGCCTTCATCAATCGGCTGACCATTTTCATCCAAGAATGACAAATGCGTGGCCACCCTGGGAACCAGTGGCCGGCCACATACGGCTTGTGTCAACGCGACCACCAGCGGCCCAGAGACACGGACCACTCCAATTGCACCACGCCCAGGGGGTGTCGCGATAGCGACGATCGTATCGGTCACCATGGATGCCCCTGGTCAAGCCAATCGCTTATCGATGGGCGGCGGCTGCCTTCTCGATTTGCTTCATCACCATCCACTGCTGAGCGATGGAAAGCACGTTATTCACGAGCCAATACAACACGAGTCCGGCAGGGAAAAAGAAGAAAAAGACAGAGAACACAATGGGCATCGCCATCATGACCTTGGCCTGAATGGGATCCGGAGGAGGAGGATTCAGTTTGGTCTGGATAAACATGGTGATAGCCATGATCACTGGAAGTATGTAATAGGGATCAGGCGTGGATAGGTC
>JBDLRC010000016.1:0-4371 GCA_039800265.1 Pseudomonadota bacterium | reverse complement strand
ACTTCCAGCGCATCGGGCGGAATGTAGAGGTCTTTGGGGATTTCGGTAAGCGGCTCACCGTACAGACGGGCGATGGTGTCCGGAAGCGCGGACTGCTCGGCCGTGGCCAGGGATTCAGCATCGGCCGTCGTGGCCTGGGCCTGCTCGCTTGAGGGATCGGACATGGAAAACGCGACCGGTCAGTTGGTCTGGTAGACGTATGGTTTTTGACGCACCTTGATGGCCTGGGCCCGCTCGACCTCGTTCAGATCGATGGGCGCCTTGTCCCAGAGCAGGGCACGGCCCTCTTGCTGGGACTCCTCCAGGTGCGGCTTTTGTTCTTTCAGCTGGCGAAGGAACTGGGTGATTTCGGATTCGTAGAGAGCCATGCCGGCATTTTATCCGAGCGACTGCCGGTTGGCCTCGAGCAGCCGGTCGATCTGGGCCTGGTCGACGCGGGTCATCAGGTGGGAAAAGCCCGCCAGCCGCGTGATGGGCGGCTTGGCCAGGTCGGCCCATACCAGGGGCTGCGCCAGGCCGAAGACCTCGTCTTCAATCCGTTTGGCCGTAGCCGGCAAGATGGGCTTGAGCAGAATCGTCAGCTGAACAAAGCCGCGCAGGGCATGGGTGCAGACCTGGTGCAGCCGGCCCATCAGTTCGGGGGCCGTCTGGGCCTGTTTGGCGATCTCCCATGGCTTTTCGGTGTCGACATAACTGTTCACGGTATCCATCAGCGCGCCGATCTCGCGCACGGCCCGGGCGGTGTCGCGCTGGGCATAGGCCTGTGCAATGCCGGGGGCGGCCTGGAGCACCGCATCACCGATGGGTGTGCGCTCTAACGCCAACACCGCGGGGTCAAGTGCGCCGTCGAAGCGTTTGGTGATAAAGCCTGCGCAGCGGCTGGCGATGTTCACGTATTTGCCTACCAGATCGCTGTTGGTCTTGGCAATGAAGTCGCTGAGATTTAAATCCAGATCCTCCATGCTGCCGTTAAGTTTCGACGCAAAGTAATAACGCAACCACTCGGGATTTAAGCCTTGGTCCAGATAACTCTGGGCCGTGATAAACGTGCCGCGCGATTTACTCATCTTGGCGCCATCGACGGTGAGAAATCCGTGGGCAAATACATTCGTTGGCGTGCGGTAGCCCGAGAACTTCAGCATGGCCGGCCAAAACAGCGTGTGGAAATACAGAATATCTTTGCCGATGAAGTGGTACTGCTCCACGGCCGAATCAGGGCGCGTGAAGTCGTTGAAATCCAGGCCGTGTTCGTTGCAATACTTCATCAATCCAGCGTAATAGCCCACAGGGGCATCTAGCCAGACATAAAAATACTTGCCCGGTGCGCCCGGGATCTCAAATCCGAAATAGGGCGCATCGCGTGAGATATCCCAGTCGCTCAACTGTGCGGCATCACCGTTTTGATCGCCAAGCCACTCTTTGAGTTTGTTGGAGGCCTCGGCCTGCAGCCGGTTATCGGAAATGGCCCACTGCCGAAGAAAGTCGGAGCAGCGGGGATCGGAGAGTTTAAAAAAGTAGTGGTCTGATTCTTTGCGGGTGGGCGTGGCACCCGAGACCACTGAACGCGGATGTTTCAGATCGGTGGGCCCATAGGTCGCACCGCAGGCCTCACACGAGTCACCGTATTGATCCGCCGCGCCACACTTGGGGCAATCGCCCTTGATAAACCGATCCGGCAAAAACATTTCCTTGACCGGGTCATACATCTGTTCGATACGACGCACTTCAATCAGGCCGGCATCCTTAAGGCCCTGATAAATCTTTTCGGAGAGCGCTTTGTTTTCGGGCGAGTGCGTGGAGTAATACTGATCAAAGGCTACGGAGAAGCCTGCGAAATCACGGGTGTGTTCGTGCCATACGCGGTCGATCAGGGCCTCGGGTGTGATGCCTTCCTTTTCGGCGCGCAGCATGATGGGCGTGCCGTGGGTGTCATCGGCGCAGACGTACACCACCTGGTGGCCCTGCAGACGGTGAAACCGGGCCCAGATGTCGGTCTGAATGTATTCCACCAGGTGGCCCAGATGAATGGCGCCATTGGCATAGGGCAGGGCCGAGGTCACAAAAATCCGACGCGGGGCGGGCACAGCGAGTTGATCCGAAGGTTGTGGCATTTGCAGGGGAATTGGGGAAGATACGAACCGGCACCCAAGGCCGGCACTGGTCAAGGCGTGTATTCTGCCCGATTCAAAATTTTTCTTCGCAAAAGAGGCCTGCTTTGGACGCCAAACTGCTTGATTCCGTGAACGCCGTATTAGCGACTGTGTTTGACCCCCGTCTCGGTCCCGCGCCGGGCAAAGACCTGGTGAGCGCAAAGATGGTGGGCGAGGTTGCGATCAAGGATGGCGCGCTCTGTGTCGAGGTGGTGTTGCCGTATGCCGCCGCCGGTGAAACGCCGGTTTGGCAAGACCGCGTGTCGCGTGCACTGTCCGGTGTGGCGCCTGGCGGCAAGGTCAATGTCAAGGTCTCGGTCAAGGTGAAGGCGCGTGCGATTCCGGCCACCATGAAACGCATTCCGGGCATCAAGAACGTGATTGCCGTGGCCTCGGGCAAGGGCGGGGTCGGCAAGAGCACCACAGCGGCCAACATCGCGTTGGCCTTGGCGGCAGAAGGCGCCCGCGTGGGCATGATGGATGCCGATATTTACGGGCCATCGCAGACCATGATGCTGGGTGCGGCGGGCCAGGCCTATTCCAACGAACAAAACAAGATTGAGCCTAAAGTCGCCCACGGTGTGCAGGTGATTTCCATGGGCATGCTCACCAATGACGATACGCCGATGGTCTGGCGTGGCCCCATGGCATCGAGCGCCATGGAGCAGCTGCTGACCGAGACGGCCTGGGACGATGTCGATTACCTGATTGTCGATATGCCCCCGGGCACTGGCGATATTCAGCTCACGCTCTCGCAGCGCGTGCCGGTGACCGGCGCCATCATTGTGACCACGCCGCAAGACATTGCATTGTTGGATGCAAAAAAAGGCCTGGTCATGTTCGAAAAGGTCAAGGTGCCGATCCTAGGCATTGTGGAAAACATGGCCATGCATGTCTGCTCGAAGTGCGGCCACACCGAACACATTTTTGGCGAGGGCGGTGGCCATCGCATGGCCGACCAGTACAACGTGCAATTTCTGGGCGCGCTTCCCCTGGACATTCGCATTCGCGAGCAGGCCGACTCGGGCAGGCCTTCCGTGGTGGCCGAGCCTGACGGCCCGATTGCAAACGCCTACCGTGAGATCGCGCGGACCGTGGGCGCCCGCGTGGCCATGCTGTCGGAAGACCACAGCTCCAAGTTCCCGAGCATCAAGATCGTAGGCACCTAAACGGCCGGTCAACATATGCGAGAATTTCTCGCACTATGACCATTAAAAGCGACAAATGGATTCGCCGCATGGCGCAATCCCACAACATGATCGAGCCGTTTGCGGCCGAGCAGGTGCGTACGGCGGCCAATCAAAAAATCGTGTCGTATGGCACGTCGAGCTATGGCTACGACGTGCGGTGTGCCAACGAATTCAAGATCTTCACCAACATCAACAGCACGATTGTCGATCCCAAAAACTTCGACAGCGCATCGTTTGTTGATTTTGTCGGTGATGTCTGCGTGATCCCACCGAACTCGTTTGCGCTGGCCCGTACCGTGGAATACTTTCGTATCCCACGTAGCGTGTTAACGGTATGCCTGGGCAAGAGCACCTATGCCCGCTGCGGCATCATCGTGAATGTCACGCCGCTTGAGCCCGAGTGGGAGGGCCATGTCACGCTGGAGTTCTCCAACACCACGCCACTGCCTGCCAAGATCTATGCCGGTGAGGGCTGCGCCCAGATGCTGTTTTTTGAAAGCGATGAGGTCTGCGATACCTCGTACCGCGACCGCGGCGGGAAATACCAGGGGCAGACCGGCGTGACGCTGCCCAAGACCTAAGTCACCCCGGATTCACTGCTCGCATGCAGCGCAAAGAGAATAACGCTCGTCGCGCTGCTCGTGGCCGTTCATGGCTCTGGGTGATGGCCTGCGCGGGGCCGCTCGGGCTCTGGCTGCTGCACGGTGTTGCACCGATCGAGATGTCACGCCTGTGGTGGGTGGCCGGTGCGTCGGCCTGGATACTGGCCGTGGCTGTGGTTGCTGACCGGCTGCTGCGCGAAGGCCAGTCCATGCCATCGGCGTTTGATCGCGAGCTTCATACCGATCCGCTCACAGGTCTAGTGAATCGCCGTGGCTTTGAGCATTTTGTGGTCGGCGCGGCGTCGCAGCCCCTCACCGATAAGCCTTGGTCCGTGGTCATGTTCGATATTGATCACTTCAAAACCATCAACGATAGCCACGGCCATGCGGCGGGTGACCAGGTGTTGCGCGTGTTGGGCGAGCGTTGGC
>JBDLRC010000015.1:0-9074 GCA_039800265.1 Pseudomonadota bacterium | reverse complement strand
CAAGGCATCGGCAATGGTCTGCTCGGGCCGGCCAAGGTTTCCGCCTAGCCCAATGATGGCCATCGTGGTGACTGCCGACATCGACTGGCTTACTCGTGGGGCTGACCTGCCCGGTCGCCCGAGGCCGCAGACGGCTTGCGGCGTCGGCGACGCGAACGGGATGCCGGCGCTTTGCCACGCGTGGCGGCGGCCTGGGCCAACAACGCTGTGCGGCCCGCCGCATCGGCGTCGATGAAATCCGTCCACCACTGCGCAAGCGCGGCATCGCATTGACCAGACTCGGCACGCAGCAGCATAAAGTCGTATCCAGCACGAAACCGCATGTGTTCCATCAAACGCATCGCTGTGCCCGCCTGACGCTTTTCAAAGCGTGGCTGCATCAGCCAAATCTCTCGCATATCGGATACGTACCGCCGCTGAATCGCCAGGGCATCCAAATGCACGTCAATCACATCATCAATCGCCGTATTGAGGGCGGGAATACTGTGCTCTCCCTGCGCAAGCCGCTCTTGCCACCGTTGGTTCACGAGATTCCATAGCAACGCTGCAAACAAAAATCCGGGCGATACCGGCTTTCGGTCATGAATGCGGGCATCGGTGGCCTTGAGGGCACGCGTGACAAAGTCCAAGGCCTGAGCATCCGGGGTGTCGAACACAAGATCCAGAAGCGGCAGACACCCATGGTGCAGACCGCAGTCGCGCAGTTGTCGCAGGCCCTCGTAGGCATTGCCGGAATGCAAGAGCTTGAGCATCTCATCGAACAGCCGCGCGTTGGGCACGTTCTGGATCAAATCGGCCAGGGCTGAAATCGGCTTACGGGTGGCCGACTCAATCGTAAAGCCCAGTTTTGCCGACAGGCGCACGGCCCGCAGCATCCGCACAGGATCCTCACGATAGCGATGCTCGGGATCACCGATCATGCGCATCACCTTGGCCTTGATGTCTTTCACGCCGTGGTGGTAATCCAGCACCTTGTCGGCCACCGGATCGTAGTAAAGCGCATTGACCGTGAAGTCTCGGCGGGTGGCATCTTCATGCTGCTCGCCGAACACGTTGTCACGAAGGACCCGGCCATGCTCATCGATATCGGTATCGTCAGCCTGCAATGCACGGAAGGTGGAGACCTCGATGGTCTCCGGGCCAAACATCACATGGACCAGACGGAAACGACGGCCGATGATCCGAGCGCGGCGAAAGACACGCTGGACCTGTTCGGGCTCGGCATCGGTGGCCACATCAAAATCTTTAGGCCGAATACCCAGCAGCAGATCTCGAACCGCACCGCCCACAATAAACGCCCGGTACCCAGCCTTTTGCAGGTCTTGCACGGTGCGCATCGCCGCCTGTGAGACGAGATGATGATCCACACCCAGCCGAGACGCTTTGTAGATCTCGGGTTCGTGGACCGTTTTAGACGACGCACGGCGGGCCGCACGCGTCGAGAGCCGAGCGGGCGCAAGTCGCGCGATTGTTTTGATGAGTTTTTTAATCATTGTGCGTTAGGTGCCGGTACCCGCAGGACGTGCAAATAAATTCAGGCATTGCCAGCCCTGACGCCTGGCGTGTTCTTCGAGGCGCGCATCAGGATTGACGGCCACCGGGTCCGTAACCCGAGCCATCAGAGGCAGGTCATTGAACGAATCACTGTAAAAATACGAGGCGGCAAAATTCTCAAAACCGCGGTCCTGAAGGGCCAGCCACTGGGCCACACGGGTGACCTTGCCCTCACGAAAACTGGGTACGCCGGATGGCTTGCCGGTGAAATTGCCATCTGCGCCTACCTCAATCTCGGTGGCAATCAGATGTTCAATACCGAATTCTTTGGCGATCGGTGATGTGATAAAGGCGTTGGTGGCCGTGACAATCGCACACACGTGCCCATCGCGCTGATGCCGGGCGACCAATTCCAAGGCAGCAGGGTGCAGGTGGGGCCGGATCACCGTCTCGATAAACTGCTCCCGCCAAGCCATGAGCTGTGCCCGCGGGAAACGGGCCAAGGGGGCCAGCTGAAAATCGAGAAATTCAAAGATGTCCAACGTGCCCTTGCAGTACTCCACATAAAAATAATCATTGCGTTTGGCATACCAGTCGGGGTCGACCACGTTGAGACTGATCAAGAAATTAGCCCATGAGACATCGCTGTCGATGGGCAGCAGTGTGTTGTCAAGATCAAAGAGGGCGAGGGTCTGCATCCGGCGATTCCAAAAGTTCCTTTAACAGCGGAATGGTGGCCACACGCTGTCGGGCCAAGGCATAGTCGTTTAACGCATCGACCACCCGAATCAGCAGGCCAAGATCCCGTGGCAGATGGGTCATCAGGTAATTCAACAACTCGTCCGACAGCGGCAGGGCCAGTCGGTCAGCACGCTCACGAAGTGCGTTTTTCTTTTCGTGGTCATTTAATTCATGCAACTCAAAAATAAGGCTCTGGCCAAGACGGGTGCGAAGGTCATCGCGAAGGGCCATGCGCAGCGGTGGTGCGCTGGACGTGGCCACGCAGCGACCGCCGACTTCACGAACCCAATTGTAGAGTTGAAAGAGCGCGGCCGCCGCCGTGTCATCGGCGCGGTCCACGTTATCGAGCAGCCAGACCGACGGGCCGGGCGTAACAGCCTCCATTGAGGCACGCAGACGCGCAGCGACGGACGGCTCGGCAGCAGCGTCGGGACCCCGTGATGGCCCACAGTCGATCGAAAAGGCGCGATCACCCAGGGCGTGGGCCCAGGCCTGAAGCCAAAAGGTTTTCCCCGCACCAGGGCTGCCCCAGAGCAGCAGGGCGTCGTAGCCTGAGGAGTTGCCCTGCGCACTACGCTCCAACGCCTTGAGCGCCTCGGCATTTGGGCCCACCACCCCATCGGACAGACGCGGCTCAGGACGCTCAATGAGTCGAAGAGGTAACTGCATACGGGGTTTTGCCCTGACTTCAATAAAATGCGGATTTTAGGAAGATTACTGCCATGACCTCGGATTCGCCTTCACGCCCTGCCGCCACCCCCATGACCTACCGCGACGCGGGTGTGGATATCGATGCAGGCGATGCCTTGGTGGATCGTATCAAGCCGCTCGCCAAACGGACGATGCGGCCAGAGGTGCTCGGGGGCATCGGCGGATTCGGGGCCCTTTTCGAGGTGCCCAAAAAATTCAAAGATCCGGTACTGGTCTCGGGCACCGATGGCGTCGGCACGAAATTAAAGCTTGCGTTTGCGCTTGATCGTCACGACACGGTGGGCATTGATCTGGTCGCCATGAGCGTCAACGATATTCTGGTGCAGGGCGCAGAATCGTTGTTCTTTCTGGATTACTTCGCCTGCGGCAGGCTGTCGGTGGACACGGCGGCCCAGGTGGTCGGTGGTATTGCGAAGGGGTGTGAACTGGCCGGCTGTGCATTGATCGGTGGCGAGACCGCCGAAATGCCCGGCATGTACCCCGATGGTGAATACGATCTGGCCGGCTTTGCGGTCGGCGCCATCGAGCGCAGCGATATTCTTGATGGCCGCGGCGTGAAGGCTGGTGATGTGTTGCTGGGTTTGGCTTCGAGTGGTTTTCACAGCAATGGTTACTCGCTGGTGCGCAAGGTCTTAGAGCGCGCCTGCGGTGAGATCACGCCTCAGCGGCTTGCACAGGTCAAGGTGCCGGGCGCTGACGCGTCTCTGGCCGATCTGGTCATGGCCCCGACCCGCATTTATGTGAAATCGATGTTGTCGGCGCTCCATACGCACCGTGGTGCCATTCATGCGATGGCCCATATCACCGGCGGGGGTCTGGTGGGCAATGTGCCGCGCGTGCTACCCGAGGGTCTCACAGCCGTATTGCAATCCGCTGCGTGGACACGTCCGGCGGTGATGCAGTGGGTAGAGGAACAGGGTGCTATTCCCGAAGATGAAATGCATCGGGTATTTAATTGCGGCCTGGGTATGGTGGTGGCCGTGGACGCGCAGCAGGCCGAAGCCGTGGCCGCCCATCTGACCACTCAAGGCGAGAGGGTCTATCGCGTGGGTGAGGTGCGCACGCGCCAGGGTGATGAACCCCAGACCCGTGTCGAGTAAGCGATGCCGACGGCGCGCGTGAGGCGCGCTTAACGGATTACGATGGCCACAATCAGGGCAAGAATGCCCACCACGGCCATCGTTTTTAAAATCGTGCGCGAACCTTTATCGGGCGGGTTCATACTGCGGGCTCTGCTTTCTTCTGACGCCAGGTGAGGTACTTGCCGATGGCAATCACGATCACCACGCCCGCCCAGGCCAATCCATGGGAGGGAATGCCCATATCGGCCCAGATCTGCTTGACGCCCGGATCGGTCTGAATCATTTCACCGGCCAGATAACCGAGCAATCCACCGCCGGCCACCACGATCCATGAGAAGCGATTCATCAGGGCCAAGACAATCTTCGAGCCCCAGACCACCAGAGGAATGGACAGGGCCAAGCCAAACACCAACAGGAACATGCTGCCTTTGGCGGCGCCCGCCACGGCAATCACGTTATCCAACGACATGGCGAAGTCGGCAATCACGATAGTCTTCACCGCCGCCCAGAGCTTGTCTTTGGCCTCGATCTCGTGGCCTTCATCTTCGGCCTGCGGCATCACCAGCTTCACACCGATCCAGACCAGCAGCAGACCACCGAAGGTTTTGAGGTACGGAATTTCCAGCAGTTGAACTGCAAACGCAGTCAGCACCACGCGCAGCGCGACCGCTGCAAAGACACCCCAGAAAATGCCCAGACGCCGCTGCTTCTCAGGCAGGTTACGGCAAGCCAGGGCGATGACAATCGCGTTGTCGCCCGAAAGCAGCAGATCAATCCAGACAATCTGCAGCAATGCGATCCAAAACGCTGGGCTTCCAAATTCCATACTGACGTCCTTTGTTAAACCTTACAGCACCGACTTGAGCAGTTTGCCCATTTCGGAGGGATTCTTAGTGGTCTTGATGCCACAGGCTTCCATGATGTCGAGCTTGGCCTGCGCAGTGTCAGCACCGCCCGAGATCAACGCGCCCGCATGGCCCATACGTTTTCCTGGGGGCGCGGTCACGCCGGCGATAAAACCAACGATGGGTTTTTTCATATTGTCTTTAGCCCACATCGCTGCGTTGGCCTCGTCGGGACCGCCGATTTCACCGATCATGATCACCGCATCGGTATCGGGGTCGTCGTTGAACAATTTCAAGACATCGATGTGCTTTAGCCCGTTGATCGGATCACCACCAATACCGACCGCAGACGATTGGCCCAGGCCCATTTCGGTGACCTGGCCCACTGCCTCATAGGTCAGCGTGCCAGAACGCGACACAATGCCAATACGGCCTTTGCGATGGATGTGGCCCGGCATGATGCCGATCTTAATTTCCTCGGGCGTGATCAAGCCCGGGCAGTTAGGCCCGAGCAAAAGGGTGCGCTTGTTCTGTGCCTTCATCTTATTGCGCACGACCATCATGTCGCGCACGGGAATGCCCTCGGTGATGCAGATCACCAGGTCAAGGTCGGCCTCCACCGCCTCCCAGATGGCGTCGGCCGCGCCTGCGGGCGGCACGTAAATCACGGAGACTGTGGCACCCGTAGCAGCCTTGGCGTCTTTAACACTTGCGTAAATCGGCACGCCTTCAAAGTCTTCACCTGCTTTTTTAGGATTGACACCGGCAACAAAACAATTCTTTCCGTTGGCATATTCACGGCACATGCGCGTATGAAACTGGCCGGTCTTGCCGGTAATGCCCTGCGTGATCACCTTGGTATTTTTGTTAATCAGAATCGACATATGAGGTGCTCTCCCTGGCCTTAGGCGTTTTTCGTAGCATCGACCACACGTTGTGCGGCCTCTGCCATGGTGTCGGCTGTAATGATGGGAAGACCAGAGTCAGCAAGAATCTTCTTGCCCAGATCTTCGTTGGTGCCCTTCATGCGGACCACCAGGGGCACTTTCAAGCCCACCGCACGCGAGGCCGCAACCACACCTTCTGCAATCACATCACAACGCATGATGCCGCCAAAGATATTGACCAGAATGGCCTTGACCTTTGGATTGCCCAGCATGATTTTGAAGGCCTCGGTCACCTTTTCAGTGGTGGCACCACCGCCGACATCTAAGAAGTTGGCCGGCTCTGCGCCGTAAAGCTTGATGGTGTCCATGGTGGCCATGGCCAGGCCCGCACCATTGACTAGGCAGCCGATGTTGCCGTCGAGTTGAATGTACGCAAGATCAAATTTCGAGGCCTCGATTTCGGCAGGATCTTCTTCATCGAGATCACGCATCTCCACAATTTCAGGATGACGGTACAAGGCATTGGAATCGAAATTCCATTTGGCATCGAGCGCGATGACCTTGCCATCGCCAGTCAGAATGAGGGGGTTGATTTCAGCCAACGATGCATCGGTCTCCCAGAACGCCTGGTAGAGGCCCTTGAGCACAGCGCGCGCCTGCGGGATCGAGGCTGCCGGCACACCAATTTTCGCGGCGAGATCATCTGCCTCGCTGTTTTTGAATCCGGTAAGCGGATCGACAAAGACTTTATGAATTTTTTCGGGGTGGGTGGCCGCCACTTCTTCGATGTCCATGCCGCCCTCACTCGACCCCATGACGCAGACCCGCTGACTCACGCGATCGGTGACCACCGCCACGTAGAGCTCTTTTTTGATATCGGCGCCCTCTTCAATCAGAAGGCGGCGAACCTTCTGGCCAGCAGCGCCGGTCTGATGGGTCACCAGCTGCATGCCCAGAATGCTGGATGCATAGGTTTTTACGTCGTCGAGCGACTTAGCCACCTTCACACCACCGCCCTTGCCACGGCCGCCGGCGTGAATCTGCGCCTTGACCACCCAGACCGGACCGCCCAGTTCATTGGCGGCCTTTAGCGCGTCATCAACGGAAAAACATGGGATGCCGCGTGGTACGGCAACGCCGTATTTACGCAAGATCTCCTTGCCCTGATATTCATGGATTTTCATGTTGCTGCCCCCTGATCGATTGGGCCAGACCCGGCCCGCGGATGCCTAATGATTTTGGCTTCAGTTTAACCGATCGGCCTCGTGGTCCCCGCGGCGAAGTCTGCGCATGAGCTGCCCGATCGCCTCAGGAGAAAACCCTCGTTGCGCCAGGAAGCGCTGCTGCCGGGCAGCGTCTTGAGGGCTCGCCGGAGGAGCGCCAAACTTCTTCTCCCATACCTGATGCAGCCGGAGTGCCTCGGTAGCACGGAGCGTCTCTGCGGTCTGCTCGATGATGTCGGGATCGACACCCTTTTGGGCCAGCTCAAAGCGCAAACGCGATGTGCCATACCGGGCCCCACGGCTGCGGGCGACCGATTCGGCAAAACGCTGATCCGAGAGCAGTCCCTCGGCCATCAGCTGATCAAGAACCTGGTCGAGCTGATCCTCGCTCTGGGCCAGGCTAGAGAGTTTTTGATGCAGCTCTGCTCGGGAATATTCCCTTCGAGCGAGGGCCGCGATGGCCCTTACCCGAAGGGAGGCTGAAGAAAGGGGTTCAGCGGGATGTGCCACCCGCCGCACAATGGGTCTCATGTGCAATCAGGGTCACGAGACCACGAAGAAATTAATCGGTCTCGGCAACGGCCTGGGCCTCGCCGGCCGGCCGGGCGGTGACACCAAATTTCTCGCGCAATTTGTTTTCAATCTCGAGGGCGATCTCGGGGTTCTGGCGCAAAAATTCCCGGGCATTGTCTTTACCCTGGCCGATACGATCACCGTTGTAGCTATACCAGGCCCCGGATTTTTCAACGATATCGGCCTCGGATCCAAGATCCAGAATTTCGCCTTCACGCGAGATGCCCTCGCCGTACAAAATATCGAAGGTCGCAGCCTTGAATGGGGGCGCCACTTTGTTTTTGACCACTTTGACCTTGGTCTCGGAGCCGGTGACCTCTTCACCCTTTTTGATCGAACCGGTACGACGGATATCCAGCCGGACCGACGAGTAAAACTTCAGGGCGTTACCACCGGTTGTGGTTTCGGGATTGCCGAACATGACGCCGATCTTCATTCGGATCTGGTTGATGAAAATGACCAGGGTGTTGGTGCGGTTGATGGTGCCCGTAAGTTTGCGCAGGGCCTGTGACATAAGGCGTGCTTGGAGGCCGGGAAGGGAATCGCCCATTTCGCCTTCGATCTCGGCCTTGGGGGTAAGCGCAGCTACCGAGTCGACCACGATCAGATCGACCGAACCGGAGCGCACCAGCGCATCAACGATTTCCAGGGCCTGCTCGCCCGTATCGGGCTGAGAAATCAAAAGCTCGGAGAGATCCACCCCAAGTTTTTGCGCGTATTGCGTATCCAGAGCATGTTCGGCATCCACGAACGCGCAGGTGCCGCCGATTTTTTGCATTTCGGCGATCACTTGGAGCGTGAGTGTGGTTTTGCCGGACGACTCCGGCCCGTAGATCTCGACCACGCGACCACGGGGCAGGCCACCGACGCCAAGGGCAAGGTCAAGGCCGAGGGAGCCGGTCGATACCACCTGGATATCCGGCGCGACATCGTTTTCCCCCATGCGCATGATCGAACCCTTGCCGAACTGCTTCTCGATTTGAGAGAGCGCCGCCTGGAGTGCTTTTGCCTTCTCGGCCCGGGTCTTGCTGTCTTGTTTGTCGGTCATGACGATTTCCTTTGCGTGGGGAGTTGAGCGGGATAATACTGTATAAAAAAACAGGTTACAAGCATTTCCTGCATTCTAGGCAGAGCCCCATGAGATGCCTATCGGGACTTCGTCCTAGGCCCAAGAGCGGATCACCCGAGACACCAGCTCCGTGAGCACGAATTGCGCGGACTGGGTCTGTACGGAAGAGCGAGTACCCGCAAACTTTTTGCAGGTCGTCTGTACTCCGGCTGGCCCCGCCCAGGCAAAGTAGACCAGGCCGACCGGCTTTTCAGGACTACCCCCCGAAGGCCCTGCCACCCCGGTGATGGCAGCGGAAAAGAGCGCCTCCGGCACGTGGGCACCAGGCTCGGCGAGTGCTTTTCGGTGGGCCCGCCGCATGCCCTCGGCCATCTCGGCAGCCGTCGGGGCGCTCACGGCTCCGTGCAGATGCAGTGTCGCTGGGCGCACACCCAGAATGCTGGTCTTCA
>JBDLRC010000014.1:0-5438 GCA_039800265.1 Pseudomonadota bacterium | reverse complement strand
CCTGCACGCGAGCCCATCTCATTGGGCACGGCGCCGACCAGAAGGCTGGGAAGGGAAACGCTTGCTACCAACGTGCCCGATATTTTTTCGTTGTGGGCAAGAAGGGTATGCAGATCCACTTCCACCTCGTTTTCACGGCCTCGGATGGGTGAGGAGTAGGCGGATTTTTTGTTGCTCTGGGCGGCTTCGAGCGCGGCGCGGCTGTCTCCCCTGGCAAGCCGTGATCCAGGAGCATCGAAGACCTGCCGAGGAATACCTTGATTCGTCTGCACGGCCTGCACGACCCCGTTGCGGTCGACCCAGGCTAAGAAAATAACGGCGTCGAACTTACTAAAAAGTGTCGGGGCGAGCCGGCGCAGTTCGGCGGCCGAGGGCTTTTCCGAAAAGTTTCGGGCAAGGCTAGCTGTCTGCTCCTCGAGCTGCCTGAGCTGGTCGCGGATGCTGCGTTGGGTTGCCTCGACGTCGCGGGCGAGGGTCTGTGCCCGCTGGATCTCCTCGTTCTCAGTGAGGTACCAGATCGTGACGGCCATCAGCACGGCCAGTGCCCCCACGGCCAGCAGCGGCGTGACCAGGGCCCAGCGCATGGATTTACGCGTGGGCAGGACGGCGGCTGTGACCGGGCGCAGCAGTGGTTCGCGGGGCGCGTTGGGCGGGGGTGTCATGGCGTCAGAACAGGCTCGTGCTGGAAGTGTAATCGTGATCAATATTCCACAATATAAAATTATGTTTTGAATGGTGAAAAAAACCTTGCGCGGTTGGGATGGTCCTAAGGACAATCAAGTCAATACAAAACAAGGAGACAACCATGGCCGAGCCCCAGCGTATCGATATGGACGAGGTGGAGACGCGTGAATGGATGGATTCGCTCGAGGCGGTGATTGAGCGCGAGGGCCCGGAGCGTGCGCAATTTCTGCTCGAGAAGCTCATCGACAAGACGCGACGCACGGGAGGTTTCATCCCGTTTTCAGCCAACACGGCCTATGTGAACACCATTCCGTCGGGCCTTGAAGAGCCATTTCCTGGAAATATGGAATACGAGGAGCGCCTGCGCTCATGGATGCGTTGGAACGCCATGGCCATGGTGGTGCGCGCCAATCGCGCTGATGGTGATTTGGGCGGGCACATCTCGAGTTTCCAGTCGCTCGCCAATATGCTCGGTATTGGCTTTAACCATTTCTGGAAGGGCCCCGATCACCCGAAGGGCCACGATTTACTCTACATCCAGGGCCACTCGTCACCCGGGGTCTATGCCCGTGCATTTTTAGAGGGCCGCATTTCAGAAGATCAGCTTACGAACTTTCGTCGCGAGGTGGATGGCAAAGGTCTCTCAAGCTATCCCCACCCAAAGCTGATGCCAGATTTCTGGCAGTTCCCCACGGTATCGATGGGGCTTGGCCCTCTGCTTGCGATTTATCAGGCGCGTTTCCTGAAGTACATGCATGCCCGCGGCTTGGCTGACACCGAGGAGCGCAAGGTCTGGGCGTTTTGCGGTGACGGCGAGATGGACGAGCCCGAGTCGATGGGCGCGATCAGTGTTGCCGGGCGCGAGAAACTGGACAACCTGGTGTTTGTGATCAATTGCAATCTGCAACGCCTCGATGGTCCTGTGCGGGGCAACGGCAAGATTATTCAAGAATTGGAGAGTGAGTTCCGCGGCTCAGGGTGGAACGTGATCAAGGTGATCTGGGGGTCGTACTGGGATCCGTTGTTGGCCAAAGACAAGGACGGCATCCTGCAGCAGGTCATGATGGACACGGTCGATGGCGAGTACCAGAACTACAAGGCCAACGATGGGGCCTATGTTCGCAAGCACTTCTTCGGCAAGCACCCGAAACTGTTGGAGATGGTCTCCCGCATGAGCGACGAGGACATATGGCGACTTAACCGTGGGGGCCATGATCCCCACAAGATCTACACTGCCTTTGCGGCAGCAGCCCGTCATAAAGGCCAGCCGACAGTGTTATTGGTCAAGACGATCAAGGGCTATGGCATGGGGAAGGTCGCCGAGGGTAAAAACACGGCACACCAGACCAAGAAGCTCGATGACATGACCATTCATGAGTTCCGTGATCGTTTTGGTATCCCTATTCCGGAAGATAAGCTCCACGATATTCCCTTCTTCAAGCCCAGCGAAGACTCGCCAGAGATGAAGTATCTGCATGAACGCCGTCGTGCCCTTGGCGGCTATTTGCCTCATCGCCGTGCCAAAGCCGATGAGCAGCTGCCGGTGCCTGCACTGGATATGTTTGCGCCGGTGCTTGAGCCAACGCCAGAGGGGCGGGAGATCTCCACGACCCAGGCCTACGTGCGCTGTCTGACTCAGCTGTTGCGCGACAAGGCGCTTGGCCCGCGTGTGGTGCCCATCTTGGTGGACGAGGCCCGCACCTTCGGCATGGAGGGCCTCTTCCGTCAGATCGGCATCTACTCGGTCGAGCCGCAGAAGTACGAGCCCGTGGATCGCGATCAGGTGATGTATTACAGGGAAGATGTAAAAGGCCAGATTCTGCAAGAAGGCATCAATGAGGCCGGTGGTATGAGTTCGTGGGTTGCCGCGGCAACCAGTTATTCCACGAACAACCGGATCATGATCCCGTTCTTCATTTACTACTCCATGTTTGGTCTGCAGCGCGTGGGTGATCTTGCCTGGGCGGCAGGCGACATGCGTGCACGCGGTTTTCTGCTTGGTGGCACGGCGGGCCGCACCACACTGAATGGCGAGGGCCTGCAGCATGAAGACGGCCACAGCCATATTCTTGCATCGGTGATTCCCAACTGCGTGGCCTACGATCCAACATTTGGCCACGAGCTTGCGGTGATCATGCACTCGGGCTTAAAGCGCATGGTGTCGGATCAGGAAGATGTATTTTTCTACATCACCCTGATGAATGAGAACTATGCCCATCCTGGGCTGACGCCCGGAACCGAGGCCCATATTTTGAAGGGCATGTACCTGCTGCAGCAGCATGGTGATTCCGATAAGCGCGTGCAGTTGCTGGGCAGTGGAACGATCCTGCGTGAGGTGATGGCGGCGGCGGAAATCTTGCTCGCCGACTTCGGTGTGGCCTCCGATGTCTGGAGTTGCCCAAGCTTTACCGAATTGCGCCGTGACGGTATGGCCTGTGAACGTCATAACTTCCTGAACCCCACCGCAACACCGCAGCAGCCTTTCGTGGCCCAGCAGTTGGCCGGCCACGATGGCCCGATTGTGGCCGCCACCGATTACATGCGTTTGTTTGCGGATCAGATCCGCCCGTACATTCCCAGCGGACGACGTTACATCGCGCTGGGCACCGACGGGTTCGGCCGAAGCGATACCCGGGCAAAGCTACGTGAGTTTTTTGAAGTCGATCGGCGATATGTCGCGATTGCAGCGCTGCGTGGGTTGGCCGACGAAGGCAAGATCCCATTGTCCGTGGTGGAAGAGGCCATTAAAAAGTATGGCGTTGATACATCGCGCCCGAATCCCATGTCGGTCTAAGCGCGTACAGGAGACAGCATCATGGCAACGATGGAACTGAAAGTCCCTGATATCGGCGACTTTAAAGATGTGGAAATTATCGAGGTATTGGTCAAGGCAGGCGACACGGTCGCCGTGGAACAGAGCCTGATCACGGTCGAGAGCGACAAGGCCTCCATGGAGATCCCGGCCTCCATTGCTGGGAAGATTGTGGAGTTGAAAATTAAGCTCGGCGATAAGGTCTCGGAGGGCACGGTCCTGGCGATGATTGAGGCCTCCGCAGCGAGCAGTACGGCAGAGGCCTCATCGGCTGCAGTGGCCACTCCCGACAGTGCGGCATCAGTGGCTCCGGCGGCAGCACCTACGCCACCCGCCGCTGCCATCGCGCAGATGGCCGAGGCCGCCAAGACCATTCAATCGATGGAAGGTGTTGCGGTAGGCCCAGCCCATGTCTCACCGGTGGATGAGTCCAACGTGGTGAAGCCTCATGCCTCACCGGCGGTTCGCGCCTTTGCCCGTGAACTCGGTGTAGATCTGACCAAGGTTCGTGGGTCGGGCCCCAAGCAGCGCATCACCATGGACGATGTCCGCGGCTATGTGAAGGGTGTGATTTCAGCAGCCAGTGCGCCAGCTTCTTCTGGCGATGGCGCCGCACTTGGCCTGATTCCGTGGCCGAAGGTGGATTTCGCTAAGTTTGGACCGATCGAGCCTAAGCCGTTATCAAGAATCAAAAAACTCTCTGGAGCAAACCTGCATCGCAATTGGGTCATGATTCCCCATGTCACCAACAACGATGAGGCCGACATCACTGATCTGGAAAACTTCCGCGTGTCGCTAAACAAGGAAAGCGACCAGACAGGAGTGAAGTACACCATGCTCGGGTTTTTGATCAAGGCCGTCGTGGCGGCGCTCAAAAAACACCCCGAGTTCAACGCCTCGCTCGATGGCGATCAATTGGTCTACAAACACTACTATCACATTGGTTTTGCGGCAGACACCCCAAACGGTCTGGTGGTGCCGGTGTTGAGAGATGCCGACAAGAAAGGTCTGTCGGAGATTGCCCGTGAGACATCGGAGTTGGCGAAAAAGGCCCGTGACGGAAAGCTCGCTCCCACCGATATGCAGGGGGGGACCTTTTCGATTTCGTCACTTGGTGGCATTGGCGGTACGCACTTCACCCCGATCATCAACGCCCCCGAGGTGGCCATTCTTGGTGTCTCCAAGTCTTATTACAAGCCGGTCTGGAATGGCAAAGAGTTTGTGCCCCAGCTGACGCTTCCGTTGTCGCTCTCCTATGACCATCGTGTGATCGATGGTGCTGCCGCGGCACGCTTTAACAATGTGTTGCGCGCGCTGCTTGGAGACTTCCGGCGCGCAGTGCTCTAAAACGCGAGGCGAACATGGCAACAGTCGAGTTAAAGGTCCCGGATATCGGCGACTTCAAGGATGTGGAAATCATCGAAATCTTGGTCAAGCCTGGCGACGATGTCGCGCTTGAACAGAGTCTGATCACGGTGGAAAGCGATAAGGCGTCGATGGAGATCCCATCGTCGATGACTGGAAAAATCGTAGAGCTCAAGGTCAAGCTGGGGGATAAGGTGTCGGAGGGTTCGGTGGTGGCGCTGGTGGAAGCGTCGGCCGGAGCGTCGACGGAAGCGGTCTCGCAGCCGGCGGCGGCGCAGGGATCAAGCCCAACGCCTCCTTCGGCAGATACGTCACCCCAGGTGATGGCTGCAGCGTCCAGCGCCCCCTGCCGTTTTTCCGGCACCGCCGACATCACCTGCGACATGCTGGTGATGGGCGCGGGTCCGGGTGGGTATTCGGCCGCATTCCGCGCGGCAGACTTAGGCATGAACACAGTGCTGGTTGAGCGTTTTGCGACGCTGGGGGGCGTCTGCTTAAACGTGGGCTGTATTCCCTCCAAGGCACTGCTCCATGTGGCTGCCGTCATGGATGAGGTCAAGCAACTCGGCGCCCACGG
>JBDLRC010000013.1:0-2950 GCA_039800265.1 Pseudomonadota bacterium | reverse complement strand
TTCATGGCCGGCAGGGCCACGTCGCCTATCCTCAGCAGGCTGAAAACCCGATTCACACCTTCGCACCCGCCCTTGCGGAGCTTGCCGCCATTCGTTTGGATGATGGCAATACGTACTTCCCGCCCACCACATGGCAGGTCTCGAACCTGAACGCCGGCACCGGTGCCACCAACGTGATTCCCGGCGAACTGCGGGCCCATTTCAACTTCCGCTTTGCAAGCGTGAGCTCTCCCGAGGCCCTGCGCGAGCGTCTTGAGAGCGTGCTGTCTCGCCACGGTCTTCGTTTCTCCATCGAATGGACACTCGGTGGCGATCCCTATCTAACGACCCCAGGAAAACTCTGCGATGCGGTCTCACGCGCCATCTCAGAGGTCACGGGTCAATCCGCGCAGCTGTCCACCACAGGCGGTACGTCAGACGGCCGCTTCATTGCAAAGCACTGCCGAGAGGTCATCGAGTTCGGCCCCCCCAATGCAACGATTCACCAGATCAACGAGCGCATTCGGGTCGATGATTTGGAGCCACTGGCCAAGATTTACGAGGGGGCCATTCGGACCCTTCTGCCGGCGTGACCCTAGGCGATTGCATCGCTGACGGTGAAGCACGGTTCATCGATGCAGGCATTCAATTCGGCCAAGGCACACTGAACGCCTGGGACGAGGCCCGCTGGCTTGCGCTGGCCGCGCTCGATCTACCGGTCGACAGCCCGATCGACATTGAAGCTAGTCCTGTGAATGCGGCACAGCGCAGCCGCATCGATGCCATGTTTGAGCGCCGCTGCCGCGAACGACAGCCTGCGGCCTATCTCACCCAAACGGCCTGGCTCAAAGGCTATCGCTTTCATGTTGATCCGCGCGTCATCATTCCGCGGTCGTTTATCGCGGAACTCATACGCGACGGCCTGACACCATGGCGGACAGCGGGCACACCGATACGACGCATTTGTGATGTCTGCACCGGCTCGGGATGTCTGGCCATCATGGCCGCCGACCAATTTCCAGAAGCACAGGTGGTCGCCACCGATCTCTCCACCGATGCACTCGCTGTGGCCGCGATCAACTGTGCCGCGTATCGACTCGAAGCACGTATCGAACTTGTGGCATCGGACGTGTTTTCAGCACTGCCGCAGCAATCGTTTGATCTCATCATCTCCAATCCGCCTTACGTTCCCGAACGCAAGCGAAAAACGCTGCCGCCCGAGTTCCGATGTGAACCTGACATGGCGCTGATCGCCAACGATCACGGTATGGCGATCGTGCGGCGCATCCTTCAGGACGCTGGGCGATTTTTAGCACCCGGCGGATTGCTCATCGTGGAAATTGGCCACGAAAAAAAGGCCTGCCAGCGTCTGCTTCAGCGGGAGTTTGGCCAGCTGCCCGTACAATGGGTTCGCACCGCTGAGCAGTACGACAACGTATTTGTGGTGACACAATCTGTACTCGCCAACCATCCCTGGAGAGCCGCTCCGTGATTACGCTTTACACCTGGCCTACGCCAAACGGCAAAAAAGTCCAGATCATGCTGGAAGAAATCGGGGTGCCCTACTGCGCCGTGCCGGTCAATATTTCCAATGATGAGCAATTTGATTCAGCATTTCTGCGCATCAGTCCCAACAATAAAATTCCTGCGATTGTGGACACCGATGGTCCAGCGCCAAAAAAGGGAACGCCGTATGCCCTGTTCGAATCGGGCGCAATCCTGACCTACCTTGCCGGCAAGACCGGCATGCTCATGGGACGCACCGATCGTGAACGTTACGACGTTCTGCAGTGGCTGATGTTTCAGATGGGTGGCCTTGGGCCGATGCTTGGCCAGGCCCATCACTTCCGCATCTATGCGCCTAAAAAAATCGACTACGCAATCACGCGTTACACCAAAGAAGCCCATCGTCTCTACGGCGTCATGGACACTCGGCTGGGCGAGTCGACCTACCTTGCAGGGCGAAGCTACACAATTGCCGACATTGCCTGTTGGCCATGGATCGCCTCCCACGCTCGCCAGGGTGTCGAACTTTCAGACTTTCCAAACGTGGAGCGTTGGTTCCGCACCATTGAGGCGCGGCCAGCGGTACAACGTGGCATCGCCCTTTTTGCAGACCTCAGAAACTGATTGGCATTGACCCGAATCCCCGTACACGAGGCCCTCGCAGGGCTGCATGATTACGACACGGTGATCGATGTACGTTCGCCTTCCGAGTGGTCACTGGACCATCTTCCCGGTGCCATCAACGCACCGGCCCTGTCGGATGCAGAACACACCACCATCGGAACGCTCTACGCGACATCAGCATTCGAAGCGAAAAAGCGCGGGGCAGCGCTGGTTGCCCGCAACATCGCCCGGGCCTTAGACGAACAGTTCATCGACCGGCCACGCGATTGGCGGCCTCTGGTCTACTGCTGGCGCGGTGGCAACCGCAGTCTCGCCATGGCCACTGTCATGGAGCGTATCGGCTGGAAGGTCCACGTGCTCGAAGGCGGCTATGCCGCCTACCGAAAATTCGTGATTGCCGATTTGGCGTTGCATGTTGCCCGCTTGCGCTATGTGGTGGTCTGCGGCGTGACCGGCTCGGGGAAGACCGCTTACCTTCGGCAGCTGCGCGACCAGGGCGAACAGGTGCTGGACTTAGAGGGCCTGGCCCACCATCGCGGCAGCCTTCTTGGCAACGAGCCGACCGGCCAACAACCCAGCCAAAAGCAGTTCGAGAGTCGTATTTGGGACAACCTTCGACAATACTCAGAGAATCGCCCCGTCTTCGTGGAGTCGGAGAGCAAGAAAATCGGTGCAGTGCAGGTGCCGGATCCATTGATCGCACGCATGCGCGAGAGCCCCTGTATCGAGTTGTCACCGCCGCTGGACGAGCGCGTTGCGTTTCTGTGCCAAGACTATGCCCATTTCTTTGAGCAGCCGGATGTGTTGCGAGCACAACTCGAACGTCTCAAACCACTGGTGG
>JBDLRC010000012.1:0-2632 GCA_039800265.1 Pseudomonadota bacterium | reverse complement strand
TTTACCCGCGTAATGATCGGATGGCCTTTCACGAGGCTGCGCAGATCCTATAGCTGTGGCTAAAGGAGGAACGACGGCATTACTGAAGATCGAGTTGTTCCGCCTTACCTGTTTTGATGATGGCGGCGATTCCGAGCATGGTTTTTCGCTCGATTCCTTTGAAACCGTGCTCGGTGTTGGCATGGCACGCCTGCCCATGAAAGCCGCTGCCACCGACCACTGTAATCAATGGAATACCGAATTTTTCCGTAATCCGTTTTGCGCCGGCGTGTGTCGTGAGAGGGCAGGGATCGTCGCGGTGGTGTACGAAAAACTGCGGCACTCCCGATTTCTTGTAGTCAAAATCGGCAAGCTCTCGGTATGAGTTACGCGCAAGGGGCTCGGTAATCGATGCGGTGTGGATCGCGCCCGCGTATGCGTTGGGTTGGTGTACCGGCATAAACGATGACGAGATTGTTCCCATGCTGGTGCCCACGAGCCAGACCGATGTGATGCTGGGGTGGCGCTGCCGCACCTCGTTTATCAGTCGTTGCACATCGTGCTGCCGCTCTCGGGATGCTTGATAGCTGCTCGCACAATAATCGCCGCTTTCGCTGTGGCAGTCGACAGTCAGTGTGGCAATTGATGCATCGGCCAGGTGTCGTCGCGACCGAATTAGAAAATTCCCGCTCAGTTTTGAACTCGCCATAAAGCCATCGCCCATCACCGGCCGAACCACGGAGGGATATCCTGGCAACAGCACGGCAAGCTGACTGTGGCCCTGTGTTCCCGACTTCACGGAGTACACGCCGGCCTGCTGGCGCCCTCCCTCTAACTGAACTGAAATCAGTGTCTCGGTCAGTCCTTGTGCATCTGCCGGCACCGGTTGCGCGTGGGCGGGCGACGCGAGGCTTATCCAGCCTGCGCAGAGGGCGGTGACCGTGTGTCGAAATATTCCGTGCATATCGCTACCTCTCGTATCGATGAATCGTTTCTGCGCACCGTTGTCCGCTTAGCCATGCGCCTTCTACATTGCCCTGCAAGAGCCAGTCGCCCGCAGCACCGATCTTAAGTGTGTCGTCCCATAGATAGTGGTCGTCTGTGGGGCACTTTGCACGGGCATAGAGCCAGCGGTGGGGGGTAAATGAGGTGACCTGTAAGCCGGTGATCCGCTCGAATTCAGCGATGAGTGCCGGTGCAGCCTCCTCGGCGGTCGCGTTGATATGTGCTGTGGACCATTCGGCCGTGGCGTGAATAGTCCAAATCGGTAAAGCATTGCGTCCGGGTTTCGACGCGTTGTTTGCAATCCAAGAGAGCGGCCCCTCGTTGATGAACGCAGCATCGAAGTCGGGTGTGTCGGTATCCGATACAAAGGCCATGAGCGTCCAGCAGGGCAGCATCATGGTTGTTTTAGCGGTAGTGGCCCACTGCGGGGTTTCGTCATTCAGGATGGGAACAGTCTGTGCCGGTGGAATGGCAAAGACAACGTGCGTGGCGTCCATGGCGTTGCGGCCGTGCTCGTCGATAAGCCTCCATCCGGGCGCTGAGCGCTCGATTTTTGTGATCCTTGTATTCGGAAAAACGTCTAACGTCTTCGCAATCGCCTGGGCAGGTGATGTCATTTTTGGGGTGCCCACATAGCGCACCGTAGAGGATGTCTGCTCGCCTTCTTTGCTGGGCGCCTTGGGACCGATCACCGCGAGCCTCGGTTGCCAGGTCTGCAGCAGACCATCGGATTCCCATTGGCGCACAACCTTTCGGAAATCGGGATGCAAGGCCGTGATGTATTGGGCGCCATGGTCGCAATGGCCTTCTGCCAGTGCCCGTGTGCTGACACGGCCGCTTGCGCCACGGCTTTTTTCGAATACATGCACAGGGTACCCGAGCTCCGTCAGCCTCGATGCGCACGAAAGACCGGCGATTCCCGCGCCGATCACTGCTATTGAAATGGTCATAGTGAACGCGATAACGACGTGTGGGGATCTTACCCCTTTGGCTTTATCCACCGCTGAACGCGTGGCCGTATGCGAAGAAAAAGTTTGTAACCTAACTCAAGGATAAAGGGCACGCCGGGCAGACTGCAGACCCTGGACAAGCCTTGCCATCCGGGTACTTCCCGCCAAAGTGCGATAAATCCTCGGGCGCCGCTGATAAGCTCGCCGCTTGGCGTCTGGACATGGAATCGTGCAAGCAACAATTCCCTTTTCAGCGGCAAGACTTCCCCAGAGGTGTGCATCGAGACATCCAGCCAGTCGATCGCGCCCGCAGTGTCGGCTCGCCGGTATACGGCGATTTCCTTTTGGCACATTGGGCATGCACCATCGTAGAACACTCGAAGCTTGGTCATAGGAACGAACAGGGAACTGAGGAGCGCTTCATTATCCGGCCAGATGCCATGCTTGTGTCATCTTCGTTCTCTATAATCAGGCCCAATTCTTTTTAATGAAGGCCCGTTATGGACCAACACGTCTCCCCTCAGCTCCGCTTCATCGTGGACCCGCTGGCTCATGCCTGGGACCAGAGCGCTGCCCTTGGCCAATTATTAAAAGGTCGTCGTGGTCTTGTGATCGGTGTGGCCAATCAAGACAGTATTGCATTTGGATGTGCAGAGAAATTGAAGGGTTTTGGCGCGGAGATCGTGCTGACCTACCAG
>JBDLRC010000011.1:0-26036 GCA_039800265.1 Pseudomonadota bacterium | reverse complement strand
GGGCCCCCGAGAGATTGGGCACACCCTTGACCACAGCAGTGTGGCCATCGACTTCAATGTTGGCGCCCAGGCGACGAAGCTCCTGGACATGCATGAAACGGTTCTCAAAAATGGTTTCGGTGATGATGCTGGTGCCCTCGGCAATCGCGCTCACCGCCATCAGCTGGGCCTGCATGTCGGTAGCAAGGCCTGGAAACGGCGCGGTACGAAAATTAAATGCTCGGGCACGGCGCTCGGCCCGAACCTGGATGCCCTCGGGCGACTCGGTCATCGCCACACCTGCCTCACGGAGTTTCTCAAGGGTCGCGCCCATCATGTCGGCAGTCGCACCTTTTACAAACACATTGCCCCCAGCCGCCGCCACCGCACACAAAAACGTTCCCGCCTCGATGCGGTCGGCCATTACGGCATGCTCGGCGCCGTGCAACTGATCCACACCATGGATCACGATGCGATCGGTGCCCGCTCCCTCGATGTGTGCCCCCATTTTGATCAGGCAGTTGGCAAGGTCTACAACCTCGGGCTCGCGCGCTGCGTTATCCAACACCGTAGTGCCCTCGGCCAGCACAGCCGCCATCATTAAGTTTTCGGTGCCGGTCACGGTAACCATGTCGGTCACGATGCGTGCACCACGCAGCCTTTTGGCCTGGGCCTTGATGTAGCCGTGATCGATCGTGAGTTCGGCGCCCATGGCAGTGAGCCCTTTGATGTGCTGGTCCACCGGCCGCTGGCCAATGGCACAACCGCCGGGCAGGCTCACCAGGGCCTCGCCAAATCTGGCCAGCATGGGCCCGAGCACCAAGACCGATGCCCGCATGGTTTTGACGAGCTCGTAAGGGGCCTGCAGATGCGTCATGGCATCGGACGTAAGCCGGAGCGTTTCTTGGCCATCCGGTTGCAGGTGGGCCAGCTCGCACCGCGTGCCCATCTGGGCCAGTAATTTTTTCATGGTGGCCACGTCGCGAAGACGCGGCACGTTGGACAACACCAATGGCTCGGCGGTGAGCAGCGATGCACAGAGAATCGGCAGGGCTGCATTCTTTGCGCCCGAGACCAGTACCTCGCCCTGCAGGGGGTGGCCCCCTAGGATTTTGAAGCGGTCCATTCCGAGGGCGTGAGCGTTTTCATGGACAGGGCGTGGATTTCTGCCTTCATGCGGTCGCCCAAGACACGGTAGACCATTTGATGACGCGCAATCAGTCGCTGACCTTCAAAGGCCGGGCTCACGATCACCGCCTCGAAATGATGGCCATCGCCTTGCACCTCAAGATGATCACAGGCCAGGCCTTGGGCGATATGGGTTTGAATGCTCTCGGGAGTCACCATGGCATCTATTGTAACGGGCGGGGTTGCGCAGGCTCTCGCAGCATTCTTAAAAAGACCGTCTCAAGGCGCTCCTCGGAGTGCTGCAACAAATCACGGGTGGGGGCATCGGCCAACACCGCTCCCGCTTTAAGAAGAATGATGCGTTCGCATAGCGACTCGGCCTCTTCAAGGTAATGGGTGGTCAACATGACCGTGTGGCCCTCATGGTTCAAGCGCCGAATAAACGCCCACAGACTCTGCCGTAACTCAACATCCACCCCTGCGGTCGGCTCATCCAACACGATGACTGGCGGACGGTGGACCAGGGCCTGAGCCACTAACACACGCCGTTTCATACCGCCGGACAGCGCCCGCATGTTGGCATCGGCCTTATCAGCAAGGCCAAGGTTGTGCAGCAACTCGTCGATCCAGTCGTCGTTGCGCTTTAGACCGAAATATCCCGACTGAATACGCAGGGTCTCACGCACCGTAAAGAAGGGATCGAACACCAGCTCTTGGGGCACAACCCCAAGATTGCGTTTGGCACGGATCGGATCGCGGGTGACATCGCAGCCAAGAATTTCGACATGGCCGGATGTTGGACGCACAAGGCCAGCAAGAATCTGGATCAATGTGGTCTTACCTGCGCCATTTGGGCCCAGAAGGCCTACAAACTCCCCAGGGGCAATCTCAAAACTGACATCAGCCACGGCACGGACCTGACCCCGCTTACCCACATAGGTCTTGTGCACATGCTCAACCCGAACAGCCGCAGGGCGGCGCGGCGCATCACCCAACGATTACTCCCAGTTCAACGCCGATGACAACGAGCTAAGACGGGCGAGCGAGCGAAGACTCTCGGGTGCTCGACGAATGTGTAACGGCTTGGAGGTTCTTGCACGCACCGTGCGATCAAGTTCAAGCACCACGGCCAACGCAGACGTGTCCACTTCACGCAGGCCATCAAAATCGGCCACCACATCCACCGATGCATTTTCCGCCAGGGCCTGCTTGAGCCTCGACTGTTGCCCATGCAGCTCGCTCATTGCATTGGCCAGCACGACACGCTCTGAAAACTGCAGCACGATTTCTTGCATGATGCCCTGACGCAGGATTAGCTCGCAGCCCGCTTCCGGCTTGCAGATGATGAGAGGCTTTTGTTTTTCGCCTGCAGGTCGCGGATCAATCCATCGATCCCGCCGGCGGTGACTACCTGGGTGAACTGATTGCGGTAGCTTTCGATCAGCCAAAGCCCAAGGACATTGAAATCATAGATACGCCAGCCGGCCGGCGTTTTTTCGAGTCGATAGTCCAGCTGAATGGCTTCTTTCCCGGGGCGTAAGACCTGGGTACGTACCACGACATCGCCGTCGGTCGGCTTGCCTCGCATAGGCCGTATCTCAATTTTCGTATCGGTGACCTGACGAACCGCATCGGCATAGGTCAACAGCAAAAGGCGACGAAATTCGGTCATCAGCACCTGTTGTTGCTCTGGTGTGGCCTGTCGCCAATTGCGGCCCACCGACAGTGCTGTCATGCGCTGAAAGTTGACGTACGGCATCACCCGCTGATCCACGAGTTTATTGAGTCGTTCGATATCGCCTGCTTGCAGCGAACGGTCGGACTTGATTTCATCGAGCACGCCCTGCGAGACCTGACGAATGAGCTCTTCGGGTGCCGTCTGTGCGGTGGGCTGCGCCTGAACAGGTGCTGCGCCAACAGTACCTAGGGCAAACATAGCGGGGAGCGCAATCTGGCGAAAACGGTACATCAACGCGGTAGGGATCATGGAAGGTCGTTATTCGTCTTTGTAGGGAAGTGGTGGTGGATCGCCATCGTAAACCTGGCTTCGGCGATGGGCCAACCAGGCATCTCGCACGGCCATGTAGCGATCAAACGACAATGCGTCGAGGGTACGTTCGGTGTCCAGAAGTTCACGGCGCCGATCAATCGCCACCAGCCCCCTGGCAATGTTCCGATCTCGGGCGCTCGCGATCACGGCATCACGAGGATCAAGGGCTACATCCAACACAAATCCAAACGTATCACGCAGGGTGCTCGGCCCGAAGACAGGAATCACAACATAAGGGCCGGGTTCCGCGCCCCAGGCTCCGAACGTCTGGCCGAAATCCTCGGATGTCTTGCGAAAACCCATGTCACTGGCAATATCACCCAGACCCAGAAACCCGAGCGTGGAATTAAATGCGACACGGGCGGCTGTATTACCGGCCTCGGCAGGCTTACCCTGTAACAACTGTTGAACCGTGGTTGCAATGTCGCGCAGGTTGCCGAAAAAATTTCGCACCATAAGCTGGAGCGCGTCTGGAACGACGTCGCGATAGGCTTCCGCGACGGGCTTGATCACCGTGCGATCCAGGCCGTCGTTGAATTCAAACATAGCCCGGTTGTAACGCTCCCATGGATCACGCGGATCGTCGGCATGGCCGGCGGGTAACGATGCACAACCCGTGAGGGCGGCTAACGTAAACGCCAACAGAAATCGGTGGATCACAGCTGTCATTTGGTGGCGGAGGGCTCAGAGGGCCGGTTGTAGAGAAACTGAGAAATAAGGTTTTCCAACACTACAGCGGATTGCGTCATGCGGATACGGTCATCGGGTTTGAGCATGTCGGCCTCGGCGCCGGGCTCCAGGCCAATGTAGTTATCGCCCAGCAACCCGGAGGTCAGAATCTTGGCTGAACTGTCTTTGGGGAAACGATAGCGGGTGTCCAAATCAAGCAGTACCAGCGCCTGGTACTGCTGATCATCAAACTGGATCGATCGCACCCGGCCCACCACCACACCGGCACTTTTCACAGCAGCCCGGGGTTTTAAACCCCCGATATTGTCGAAGTATGCTTTGACCGAGTAACTGCTGCCTCCATTGGCAATCGAGCTTAAATTGCTGACCTGCAACGCCATAAAAAGCAAGGCCAGCATTCCGAGCAATACGAACGCACCGACTGCGAGATGAAGTGATCGCCCCTGCATTACATTTCTCCAAACATCAGTGCCGTCAGCACGAAATCCAATCCCAATACCGCCAATGACCCTACCACCACGGTCAGCGTCGTGGCCCGCGCAACCCCTTCCGGTGTGGGCTTGCTCTCGTAGCCCTGCATCAACGCCACCTGTGTTACCGCCATGCCGAAGACGATGCTTTTAATCACACCATTGACCAGGTCGTCCCAGAAATCCACGCCATCGGCCATCTGGGACCAGAAGGCGCCGGGATCCACACCGATCAACACCACGCCCACCAGCCAGCCACCCAACACGCCTACCGCAGAAAACAGAGCGGCAAGCAGAGGCACAGCAATCACACCGCCCCAAAACCGGGGCCCGAGCACGCGCGAAAGCGGATCCACCGCCATCGTTTCCAGTGCCGAGAGCTGCTCGCCGGCTTTCATAAGACCAATTTCGGCGGTCAATGACGTTCCCGCCCGACCCGCAAACAGCAATGCCGAAATCACGGGGCCTAATTCTCTCACCAAGGAGAGGGCCACCAAAAGCCCAAGGGCCTCCTCAGAGCCGTAGCGTCGAAGGGTGTAATAGCCCTGAAGGCCCAGCACGAGACCTACAAACAGGCCTGCCACCAGAATGATCGCCAGCGAGTGATTTCCCAAGAAATGGACCTGGGCCGCGATCAGCCGGGGCCGGCGAAACACGGCTGGCGTACGCAGCACAATCTTGCCGAGCAATAGCGCGAAGACCCCGAGGCTAGCCACAAATTTCAGGACACTGGCCCCCAGATTGGCAACGCCATGGACGAGCGCCATCACGGTGTCTTCTCCAGGCCAAGGCTCTCGGCAATCGGCGGCGCTGGATAGTGAAAACGCACCGGCCCGTCGACCTGGCCATCGAGAAACTGCCGCACGAACGGATCTTGACTATCCCGCATGTCTTGGGGCGTGCCCTGGGCAATCAGACGAGCGCCTGTGGGCGACGGCGCAAAAACGAGAATGCGATCAGCGATCTGAAAGGTCTCGGCCACATCATGGGTGACCACAATCGAAGTGGCCCCCAATGCGGAGTTCAATTCACGAATCAGGTTAGCCGTTACGCCAAGCGAGATCGGATCGAGGCCTGCAAAAGGCTCGTCGTAGAGGATCAATTCAGGATCCAATGCAATCGCGCGGGCCAATGCAACCCGCCGGGCCATGCCACCGGAAATCTCAGCCGGCTTGAGCTGGGCTGCGCCTCGAAGGCCCACGGATTCAAGCTTCAACATGACCAAGTCATGAATCATGGACTCGGAGAGATTGGTGTGCTCCCGCATGGGGAAGGCTACGTTTTCAAAGCAGCTGAGATCTGTAAATAAGGCCCCAAACTGGAACAACAGCCCCATGCGTCGGCGGACATCAAACAGTGCGGCTTGATTCTTGCGGTCGAGGACCTGGCCAAAAACTTCCACCGCCCCCTGGTTAGGGCCCACCAGGCCCGTCATCAGGCGTAACAAGGTGGTCTTGCCGACCCCAGAGCCGCCCATCAGAGCCACCACCTTGCCACGTGGAATTTCAAACGACACGTTGTCGATGACGCGGCGGGCGCCGTACCCGAAACTGAGGCGACGAAACGCGACGACCGACGAGGCGCTAGAGGGGAGTTGGGCGAGGGACAAGATGACTCTATTTTAGGTAGATTTGCCGCTTAAAACTTCTTCTGCCATGGCCAGCGCCTCAATTGAGCCCCGCATGACCACCACGTCATGGGCGGCCAGCACAAGATGCTCATCAAGCGCGAGTCCTTCGCGGCCACGTCGAATATTGGTGACATCGACTCCAAGCTCGGCAAGACGCAGATCGA
The DNA here is from genome assembly GCA_039800265.1 of Pseudomonadota bacterium. Taxonomy (GTDB): domain Bacteria; phylum Pseudomonadota; class Gammaproteobacteria; order Burkholderiales; family Burkholderiaceae_A; genus Lacustribacter. The sequence continues at coordinate 19,925 of JBDLRC010000011.1, read as the reverse complement.
GCAGCTGCCGGCCTACCACTCGTGATGTGGGAGGCACAGCGTAAGACTTCAACATGACCTCAGAGTTTCGCTCGTTGGCATCATCGGTTGATCCATGGAAATACCCACGCAGCAGGGCATAACGGCTGTCGCGGACTTCACGGACGCGACGAAGCACACGGTGCAAAGGCACACCGGCCAAGGCCAAGGCATGCGATGCCAACATCAGGCTACCCTCGACGACCTCGGGAATCACCTCGGTCGCGCCGGCCGAACGCAGGGACTCCAAGTCGCCGTCATCGCGCGAGCGCACGACAATTGGCAGAGCAGGCGCCAAGGCCCGAGCAGCATTGATCACATGCACCGCAGATGTTCGATCTGCATAGGTAATGACCAAGGTCATCGCACGGTGAAGGCCTGCGGCCAATAACGTCTCACGCCGCGCAGCATCACCGAACACCACTGAGTGCCCAGCGGCTGCGGCATCGCGTGTGCGTTGCGGATCAAGATCAAGGGCCACATACGAAATCTGCTCTGCATCGAGCATCTGCGCCAAGTTCTGGCCACAACGGCCAAATCCGCAGACGATGACATGGCGATCCGAGCTGATGGTCTGGCTCGCGATACGATGAATCTCCAGCGAACGCGAGAACCACTCGTTGCGCACCAAACGCAGGATCCATCGATCACTTTGTTCAATAATGAACGGCGCAAGCAGCATTGAAATCACCATTGCCGCCTGGATCGGCTGCAGGATCTGCGCAGGCACCAAGCCATTCAATCCGATCGGATCCAGCAACACAAACCCGAATTCGCCGGCCTGACAAAGCCACAGCCCCGCTTTCAGCGAGGCGCCCGTACCCACGCGAAAGAGCTTTGCTAGGGCAGCGATGACAACAAACTTGATCGCCATCGGGCCCACCACCAAGAGCGCTACGCACTGCCAGCTTGAAGCCACTACGGAGAAGTCGAGCAGCATGCCCACCGAAATAAAAAACAACCCCATGAGTACATCGCGATAGGGTTTGACATCGGCCTCGACCTGATAGCGGTACTCGGTCTCGGAGATCAGCATGCCCGCAAGAAAAGCGCCAAGTGCCAGCGATAGGCCTGCGTGCTCTGTCATCCAGGCCAGGCCCAAGGTCATTAACAACACATTAAGTGTGAAGAGCTCTTGAGACTTTCGGCGGGCCACGATCGTGAGCCAGGGGCGTACCAGCCGTTGCCCAACAATGAGGGCTACTGCGAGCACCAATACCGACTTAAGCATGGCAAAGCCCAAGGAATAGGCAATGCCGTGTTCGTTGGCCATGCCAAGCCCGGCCAGCGCCGGAATCAGCACGAGCAGTGGCACCACCGCCAAGTCCTGAAAGAGCAGCACACCCACCACAGGTTTGCCGTGGGCCGACTCCACCTCGCCCCGATCGCTGGCCAGTCGCATGACCATCGCCGTCGAAGACATGGCCATTGCGCCACCCAAGGCAACACCCGCCTGCCACGGAAGGCCATGCCACGACTGGGTGAGCAGCACCCCGGCCACCACCAGGCCCATGGTCAGGCCCACCTGCAGGCCCCCTAATCCGAATACCAGACCACGCATCGCGCGCAGCTTGGGGAGGCTGAACTCCAGGCCGATGGAAAACATCAGAAAAACCACACCGATTTCAGCCAGCCAACGGGTGACATCGGTGTCCGGTGCGAGCCCTAGGGCATGGGGCCCAAGCAACAGGCCGACCAGTAGATAGCCCATCAGCGGTGGCAGCTTCATGGCGCGGGCTGCCGCGACCGCGCCGACCGACACCGCCAAGAGCACCACGATGACGCCTAAAAGCGATTCCATAGCTGGTATGAAGTTTGCTTAAACCCTTTGCTACACTGGCTATCCATAGGGGTGAGTGTAGCAATGGCCGATACGAAGTTTTCAGAAAAGGTGTTCAAGCGTGCCCGCGAGGTCCTGCGTATTGAGGCCGATGCGGTGCTGGGTCTTTTAGACCAGCTCGACATGCAGTTGGTGGTTGCTGCCGAAAAAATTCTGGCTTGCACCGGCAGGGTGGTGGTCTCCGGCATGGGCAAAAGCGGCCACGTGGCCCGAAAAATCGCGGCGACCCTGGCGTCCACCGGCACACCCGCGCTGTTCGTACACCCTGCCGAGGCACGGCATGGGGATCTGGGCATGATTCAAGCCAACGATATCGTGCTGGCATTCTCGAATTCCGGCGAAACAGAGGAGCTCTCTGAAATCGCGCCCCATATGAAACGCCTGGGCGCGACACTGATCGCAGTCACCGGCAATCCGGAATCAAGCCTTGCCAAACTTGCGGATCTCCATTTGAACGCTTCGGTTAGGGCCGAGGCCTGCCCACTGAATCTCGCTCCTACCGCCAGCACCACCGCAGCGCTTGCGCTCGGAGATGCCCTGGCCTTGGTATTACTCGACCTGCGGGGCTTTAGTGCGGAGGACTTTGCGCGCTCCCATCCCGGCGGCACTCTTGGCCGACGACTGCTTATGCGCGTGGCCGATGTCATGCGCAGTGGCGACAACCTGCCCGTCGTCCAAAGCGGAACTTCCGTAACCGACGCGTTCAAGGTGATCAGTGCGAAACGTATGGGCATGACGGCGGTTGTAAACCGCGACCATGAGGTCATGGGCATCTTTACCGACGGCGACCTTCGCCGAGTCTTGAGCCAAGGCATGGATGTACGCAGCATGGTCATCGACGATGTCATGACGCGGCAGCCCCGAACCATCGATGCGCAGCGGCTGGCCAGCGAGGTGGCCCACCTGATGGACACCACACGTATTAATCATCTGCTTGTGGTCGACTCTGAGGGAAAACTACTGGGTGCCGTAGGCATTCACGACCTGCTGGAATCCAAAGTGCTTTAAGGCCGAGTCCATCGCATGCACATGACCACCACACCACGCACCCTTGACGACGCGGTCCGTCGTGCCCGCGGCCTGCAGTGGATGTTTTTCGATGTGGACGGGGTGCTTACAGACGGCGGATTGTTTTACGGACCCCATGGAGAGACCCTGAAACGATTTCATGTGCTTGATGGCCATGGGCTAAAAGAACTCAAGAGCGCAGGGATCTCGATCGGCATTTTGAGCGGGCGCCAGCACGAGGCCGTCACAACCCGGGCCCGCGAGCTTGGTTTTGATCTTGTGGTTCAAGGAAACAACCAAAAGGGCGTGGTCTTCGATCAGCTGGTCATTGACCATCGACTCGACCCCATTCACTGTGGCCACATGGGAGATGACACCGCTGATATGGAGGTATTTGCGCGTGTTGGGTTCGCGGCAAGCGTGCCCAACGCGACTTCAGAAGTGATCGCCGCGGCCCATTGGGTATCGACTCGGCCCGGCGGCTCGGGGGCCGTGCGTGAGTGCTGTGACTTTATCCTGAGGGCACGCGCATGAAGAGCGCCGACTGGATCGGAAACCTGATTTCCATCACGATTTTTTCAGTGCTCGCATTGGCATCCTTCGGGCTGAGCGAATACCTGGCCCGCGGCCGAGGACCGGATGCCTCCAATGCGGCAAGCGGCCCGAGTGCGATCATCGACAACGCCAAAATTGTGCGCACCGATGCGCTGGGCCAGCCCCAACATCGGCTGACGGCTGCCCGAATTGTTTACAACGAACGCGACGACCGAAGCGTATTGGAAAAACCAATCATCGTGTCGCTTGCGTCGAACAAACCCCACACTGTGATGCGGGCCGATCAGGCGGTAGCCACCCACCAACAAAATCAGATCGAGCTCTCAGGCGATGTGGTCATCACGCGGGATGCGTTTGGCAATCAGCCTAATGCGCGGATCACCACCAGCAGGGCCACGGTATTTGTGGAGGAGGAGCGGGCCGTAACGGATGCGCCCGTATTTGTTCAGCGCGGTCTGTCGACGCTTCAGGGGGTGGGGCTGCGGTTTGATCAAAAGACCCAGAAAATCGAGATCATTTCCGAATCCCGAATGGTCGTTCCCAAAGAGAGCAAAAAATGACATTCCATCTACGCTCTTGCATGACTGCACTCGCCATGCTGATGCTGGCATTGCCCAATGCCTATGCGGAGCGCGCAGACCGTGATAAGCCCACCACCATCGATTCCGATCGGCTCAACCACGACGACCAGAAGCAGATCACGATTTTTACTGGCAACGTGGTGCTGACCAAGGGCACACTGATTCTTCGTGGAGATCGCATGGAAATGTGGCAAGACAGTGCGGGCCATTATTACGGCGTGATCACGGGAAAGCCAGCCCGCTTCCGCCAAAAGCGTGAGGGTATCCATGAGTTTATGGAAGGCGAGAGCCTGCGCATCGAATACGACGGCAAAGAGGATCTTGTGACCCTGATTTCCAACGCGGTCTTACGCCGACTGGAAGGCGATATCCTGCGCGACCGCGTGGCCGGCGATCGCCTCACCTATAACAACCTGACCGAGAAGTATCAGGTCGACTCCAGTGACGGCCAAGGCCGCTCCCGCATGTTTTTGATGCCAAAAAGCGGTGCGCCATTGGGCACCGTTCGCTAACTCACGGCACGACACCATGGTGAACTCACTCGACGTACGCGGATTGCGCAAGGCCTACAAGGGCCGGACCGTGGTGCAAGACGTATCCATGCACATCGAAAGCGGTGAGGTTGTGGGGCTGTTGGGCCCGAACGGCGCAGGCAAAACCACCAGCTTTTACATGATCGTGGGACTGGTCCGCTCTGACGCAGGTGAGATTCTGATGGACGGGAAAAATCTAGCCCGGATGCCCATTCATGTGCGGGCCCGACTTGGGCTGTCGTACCTTCCGCAAGAAGCCTCCGTATTTCGAAAGCTCTCGGTGGCCGACAACATTCGGGCGGTTCTTGAACTGCAGTCCACGCCAGATGGAAAGCCGCTTACCGGTGCAGGCATTGAGGACCAGCTCACCAAACTCCTGGATGATCTTCAGATCGCGCATCTTCGCGACAGCATGGCGGTATCGCTCTCGGGTGGAGAACGGCGGCGCGTTGAAATCGCGCGGGCCTTGGCCACCGACCCTCGCTTTATTCTCCTGGATGAGCCATTTGCCGGCGTGGATCCGATCGCCGTCATCGAAATTCAGCGGATCGTTCGGTTTTTAAAAAGCCGGGGAATCGGTGTACTGATCACGGACCACAACGTACGCGAGACCCTGGGCATCTGCGACCGGGCCTACATCATCAACGCCGGTTCGGTATTGGCCAGCGGATCACCGCAAGACATTGTGACCGACGAAAACGTGCGCAAGGTCTACCTCGGCGAACACTTCCGGATGTAGCCATGGCGGCGGGAATGAAGCCATCGCTTGGACTCAAGACCTCTCAGCAGCTAGCGCTCACGCCACAACTTCAGCAGTCGATCCGGCTGCTTCAGATGTCCACAGCAGAACTCGAACAAGAAATTGAAAAGTTTCTGAACGACAACCCGCTGCTTGAAACCGGTGACAGCCGCGACGACCTGCATGAGACGGTGAGCTCCGAGCCCGTCGAATCCACGCGAGATAACGACAGCAGTTTCGATGACCCGGCGCCAGGCTCTGCAGAGTCCTGGGCCAACACCGGCACCCGCATGGCCAACAACAGCGATGACGATGAACACGACTGGATGGCACAGCAGGCGGCACCGGTCCGACTGAGAGACCATCTGCGCGAACAGGCCCGGGCCATGAAGCTCTCTGCACGCGATCTGGCGTGGTTGACTGCACTGATTGAATCACTGGATGACGACGGCTATCTGCGCGACGCACTCGAAGACCTTGAATCCAGTGTGTCAGAAGCATTTGAGGAAGCCTTTGGCGAACGGCTTGATGCAGATGAGATGCAGCTTGGCCTCACGCTGCTGCAGAGCATGGACCCACCTGGCGTTGGAGCACGCACGCTGCAAGAGTGCCTTCTGCTCCAGTGCCCACAGCTTGACGACGTTGATGATGCTGATCCAGCCTGCATCAAGATCGCGAAAACAATCGTGGCTGCCGAAACGCTGTTAAATGCCCTTGCGGCCCGCGAGTTCACGGACTTGTGTCGGCAGCTGCAGTGCGATCGTGATGAACTGCGTGAAGCCATCGGGCTGATTCAACGACTCAATCCCAAGCCAGGAAACGGATTTAGCAGCGATGCGGCTGAAACGGTGATTCCGGATGTGATCGCCTACCGTCAAGATGGCCGCAAGGGCCACCGCTGGCAGGTGCGACTCAACGAGTCTGCTGTGCCTCGGCTGGCCATCAATCCTGCCTATGCCGCCATGATCAAACAGGACCGCGCGAGCACGATGGCCGGCCAGCTGCAGGAGGCGCGCTGGGTGATTAAAAACATTCGCCAGCGATTCGACACGATTCTGCGAGTCTCCCAAGCCATCGCGGAAGAGCAGCAGGCGTTTTTTGAGCAGGGTGAACTCGCGATGAAACCCCTGGTGCTTCGCGAAATTGCGCAACGTTGTGAATTGCACGAGTCCACCGTATCCCGCGTGACCACCAACAAATACATGCTCACGCCGAAAGGCACATTTGAACTGAAGTATTTCTTCACCAGCCACGTGGCCACCGACGGTGGGGGTACCGCCTCGGCAACCGCCATTCGGGCGAAGATCAAGCAATGGATTTCAGAGGAAGACCCTCGAAAACCCCTTTCAGATCAACAGATTGCGGATCGATTTGGTCAGGAGGGTGTCCAAGTTGCGCGGCGCACGATTGCAAAGTATCGGGAAGCGCTCAAAATCGACGCTGTCAGTCAACGAAAGAAACTCTAAAAGGAGGTTCACCATGCATTTGACGGTCAAAGGGCATCACTTCGAAATCACCAACGCCATCCGGGACTATGTCGATCAGAAATTTGGCCGGTCCTGGCGACACTTTGACCATGTCAACGAAGTCCACGTCGTGCTGGGTGTCGAGAAATTGAACCAGACCGCCGAGGTCACCGTGCACCTCCCCGGGAAAGACATCCACTGCGAAGCGAGTCACGCGGACCTCTACGCCGCCATTGATCTGCTGGCCGACAAGCTGGATCGGCAGGTGGTACGGTACAAGGAAATGCACCGGCCCGGGGTCCATCGCGGCCAAGGCTCCACCCACAGCGTGCTCTAGACAAATGTTGCGGTGTTTAGCGCACCGCAACATTCGATCTATAATCCGCCCACTCGATTGAACGAGGCGGAGCGATGAACCGCATTAGCCAGCTATTACCCCTGACCAACGTCATGATTGGTCTTGAAGCCAGCAGCAAAAAGCGCGTCTTTGAGCAGGCTGGGCTTTTGTTTGAAAACAATCAGGGCATCGCCCGCGTGAAAGTGTTTGATTCATTGTTCGCGCGCGAACGACTCGGTTCTACCGGGCTCGGTGAAGGCATCGCCATCCCGCACGGCCGGATCAAGGGACTGAAAGAGGCCGTCGCCGCACTGGTGCGACTCGCCGAGCCGGTAGCCTTTGATGCGCCGGATGGAAAGTCGGTCAACCTGCTTCTCTTTTTATTGGTACCGGAGCAGGCGACTCAGCAGCACCTGGAGATTCTTTCGGAAGTTGCAGAGATGCTCTCGGATCGCGCCATGCGCGACACCCTGCTGAACGAAAACGATCCGCAGGCTATTCATCAGGCCCTTGAAGCCTGGCAACCGGCCCGTGCTTGACTTCAAATCACTGTTTGAAGAAAACGCCGAGTCGTTAAAACTCAGCCTGCTCACGGGGCAGATCAACACCCTGCAACGAACGGGTGGCCACTCGACCGAAAGCGCCGACCTGATCGGCCACCTGAATCTGATTCACCCCAACCGAATCCAAGTCATGGGCGGCCCAGAGGTCGCGTATTACAACCGTCTCGATCCCCAGCGGAAAAGCTACCTCACCGCAGAACTGCTCGCGGGAAAGCCGCCGGCCATCATCATCGCCGACGACGAAATTCCGCCCGCAGAGTTGTTCTCTGCATGCGAGCGCGAGGGCTTAGCCCTGCTGCGCACACCGATTTCTGCCGGGCAGATCATCGAGATTGTTCGTGCCCAGCTCTCGAAAATCATTGCCCCGCAGACACAAAAGCACGGTGTGTTTATGGACGTGCTCGGCATGGGTGTATTGATCACGGGCGAATCAGGTCTGGGCAAAAGCGAGCTGGCACTGGAGCTGATCACCCGGGGCCATGGATTGATTGCCGATGATGTGGTGGACTTTGTGCGCGTAGCCCCCGACGCCATTGAGGGCCGTTGCCCACCCCTTCTGCAAAACCTTTTAGAAGTGCGGGGCCTGGGGCTGCTCGACATTCGGACTATCTTTGGCGAGACCTCGGTCCGGCGGAAGATGCGTTTAAAGCTGATCGTGCATCTGATTCGACGCAGCGTGATTGATGAACTGGAGCGCCTGCCTCTGGAAGCCATGTCGGAAGACATCATGGGCCTGCCTGTGCGCAAAGTCGTGATCCCGGTGGCCGCTGGACGAAACCTTGCGGTGCTCACCGAGGCGGCCGTGCGTAACACTGTGCTGAGCCTGCGAGGCATCGACACCATGCGCGATTTTGTGGAGCGGCAGCAGGCGGCCATGAACGATCCCACGCCCCCTTCGACCACGTCATGAATATCGTGCTGGTCACGGGCTTATCGGGCTCGGGCAAATCTGTTGTGCTCAACGTTCTGGAAGATTCGGGCTACTTCTGTATCGACAACCTTCCCGTTGCGTTTCTGGGATCGGTGGTCGACGACTTGAATCGGCAACGGCAGACCCGGCTCGCAGTCGCAGTCGATGCACGCACTGCCGGATCGCTGGATCAATTGGCCAGTGGGCTTGAGCACCTGAAATCGGGAGGCCATCAAGTCAAGGTGATCTTTCTGACGGCCCGCAACGAGACACTGGTGCAGCGCTATTCCGAGACCCGACGTCGCCACCCTCTCAGCCGTGGGCTGCCGTCGGTCACCGAAGAGGGTGCCGTGCAGACCCTGGCCGACTGCATTCGACGTGAGCGAGAAATGCTCGCCGATATTGAGCCCTTGGGCATCTCGCTCGACACGAGTGAGTTGCAACCCCAGGTGTTGCGTCGCTGGATCAGGGAGCTGCTCGACCTGAGCCCAGCAAAACTCACAGTACTCTTTCAATCGTTTGCTTTTAAAGACGGGGCTCCCGCAGACGCCGATGTGATGTTTGATGCGCGCTGCCTGCCGAATCCCTACTACATACCGGCACTCAAACCCTTAAACGGCAAAGATGCGCCGGTCATTGCATTTCTTCAACAGCATGCAGAGGTGGAAGAAATGATCACCGACATCACGCACTATCTGCGCAAATGGCTTCCACGGCATGCTGAAGAAAACCGCAGTTATGTCACCGTGGCCATTGGCTGTACGGGCGGACAACACCGCTCGGTCTACTGTGTGGAGCGGCTCGCAGCCACGTTTAAGAACGACTACGCCTGCGCGGTTCGCCATCGATCGCTGTCTCAGAAGGGCAAAGCCTAGACAGCAGTTTGGATACCGGGGCAGGCAGCGGGAGGGCCAGCGCCTGCGACCACGCAAAGCGCGTCAGGCCTTGAGGGGCGCCAGGCGGAACCCGCGTTGCACTTGGCCAACGCACAATGCCTGCCTCGATCTGGAGCCGATAGTGGCTAAATGCGTGCTGTATGGTCTCCACACGCTCCAGCCCCTGTGCAGTCTGGTTCCACCGCGGCGGCGGCTGATCACGCTCAAGCGCCCAGGGCAGCCAGAGCCCCGGCCAGATGCCCTGGGTAGACTGCTGAACCAACCACACATACTGTAGGTGCACCAACACACACCAATAGGCATGGCGCAGTGGGATCGTTTTCTTTTGACGCGGCACGGGGAAGGCATTCACTTGATGACGCTGAAACGCAGCGCAGAGCGCTGTGACAGGACAGGCCTCGCACCGCGGTGCCCGAGGTGTGCAGACGAGGGCACCAAGATCCATGATGGCCTGGGTGTAACGCGGCATATCGGATGAACGCTCCGGCAGAAGACGGGTTGCAGACTGCAACAGCTCGCGCTCTAACATTGGACTTCCCCACGGCGCGCTGGCGCAGGTAAGTCGCGCCAACACCCGCTTTACATTGCCATCAAGAATAGCCACACGCTCGTTAAAGACCGTTGATGCGATCGCGGCTGCAGTGGACGGCCCGATTCCGGGCAGTGTCTTAAGTGTCTCGGCTGTCGTGGGAAATACGCCGCCGTGCATCTGCATGACCGCCTGGGCACACTTCAGCAGGTATCGCGCCCGCCGGTAATACCCAAGCCCCGACCACAGCGCGAGTACGTCGTGCTCTGACGCCAACGCTAACGCGTCAACGCTAGGAAATCGCGCCATAAAGCGATGGAAGTACGGGATCACCGTCTTGACCTGCGTCTGCTGCAACATGATTTCCGAGACCCAGACCCGGTAGGGATCGGATGGCACCGTTTGCCACGGAAGATCGTGACGGCCCGACTGCCGCTGCCATTTCAGCAGGGCGTGCGCAAATGCAGGTGGTGTCGGTTTAACGTTGGCAGCCATGGCAATAAAACGTGCTGCGTTGCTGTTGAACCATTCGGCGTATGCGCAGGCCAGACGCCTCGCCGCACCGCGGACACAAAACCCCCTCTTGGCCGTAGACGCGATGGGCCTGTCCATAACGGCCAGCCTGCCCATCGGGTGCAACGAAATCCGAGATCGTGCTGCCACCCTGTGCGATGGCATCGCTCAAGATACGTTGCACATGATGGATCAATGCATCAAAAGTCGCCAACGGGATCGAACCCACCTTACGTTTCGGATGAATGCCTGCCGCAAAGAGGGCCTCACACGCATAAATATTTCCCACACCAACGACAACATCACCTGCCATCAACCAGTGTTTAATCGGCGTCTTACGGCCACGCGAACACGCGTGAAGGTAGGCCCCTGTGCATTGGGCATCCAAGGGTTCACGGCCGCGGGCACTCGCACCCAGGTGCTCACCGATGTCTTGCTCGCCCAGCTGTGAACGGGCCAGCCACTGCCATGAGCCGAATCGGCGAGGGTCATGAAAAACCGCCGTGATCGATGGGCCAGTGCCCTCAAATGAGAGGCAGACATGATCATGGAGCGTGCGTCGAATCGGGCCGGTCTGGCAATGCAGTGAGCCGGACATGCCCAGATGAATGGCCAGCCAGCCCGAGGGGAATTCCAACAGCACATACTTCGCCCGACGGCCCACCGAGATCACCGGCTGCCCCACGAGCCCACGGAGAGCCTGCCGAGGAAACGGATGGCGAAGCCGTTTGCCAGAAAATGTCCACGCGGCCAGCCGCCGGCCGACCAGGGCCGGTCGGAGGGCAGCAGCAGTGACTTCAACTTCGGGAAGTTCAGGCATGACACGCAGGTTTCAGAATCGGGTAGTGTAAGCACATGGCTGACATGAACAGGTCCCTGCCACCGAACTTTCCGCTCCACCTGATGAGCATCCCTCTGCGGGCCATGCCACACCCTTTGCGCCGAAAAGGCGCATCCATCGTGCTTGGCGCGGCCGCCCTGATCGCCGTGTTGTGCGCCCACCCTGCGCAGGCACGCCCTGATCGCGGACAAGAACAGGCATCGGCGATTTTTCAAATTCTGGCGAGCGAGCTCGCGTTGGCGCAGGGCCAAGTGGGTGTGGCAGCCGCAACGTATTTAAACCTTGCTCGGCAGACGCAAGATCCTGCCGCTGCAAAACGGGCGACGGAGCTTGCACTGGAAGCCCGGTCCCCGCAGCGGGCCGAAGAGGCTGCCGCGATCTGGCTAAAAAATGCTCCTGCTGATCAGGAGGCGCAAGGCACGCTCGATCTGTTGCACATCGTGCTGGGCGAAACCGAAAAAGTCTCACGCTCACTGATTGCCCGGCGTGCGGCAATTGTGAGCGCAGGGTCTGCCGCCGGCACAAGCGGCACCGAGCGTGACAAGGATCGCCACCAGTCCATGCAACTGGAAGCGTTTTACGACTATGTTGCGAGCCTTGCTGGCCGTGCGCCAAATAAAGCCGATGGGCTCGCCATCTTTGAGCGGGTCTCCGAGGCAGACCGTGACGTGCCCAATGTGATCTACACAAGGGCAATGCTCAATGAAAAAGCCGGCCGTTTTGAGGAAATGGAACGGCTGCTTCGGCAGATCATCGCAAACGACCCAAACCATGCCCATGCCCACAATGCTCTGGGCTATCACTTTGCGGATCGTAATGAGCGTCTTGATGAGGCGTATGGCCTGATCACGCGCGCGCTCACACTTGCGCCGAACGATGCCCACATCATCGATAGCATGGGATGGATTTACTTCCGAAAAGGCGACTTCGCCAAGGCCGAAAAATACCTTCGTTTGGCCCAGCGGCAGCAGCCCGACGCCGAGATCTCCACACACCTTGCAGAGGTCTTGTGGACCATGGGGAACGTGGCCGAGGCGGAGAGCTTGCTACGCTCAGCGTTTTCGATCGACCCTCGTAACGAAGTACTTCAATCCACGTTAAAACGTCTTGGTATCCCTACCCTGCGTGTCCACCCTCGTTAATCGATGTCAGCCGGCCTGGTTGGGCGCCATTGTTTTAGTGCTGGTTCTGTCGGGCTGCGCCACACCACACCACGATGGTCGCGAACGGTTTGTACTGGACCGACCCCATGAAACGGTTCAACAATCACTCACCGGGCGATTCGTCATTCGTGCGCGGCTAGCCGGTGTCGATGACGAGAAGGGCGGACAGGGGACATTTGAGTGGTTGCAGTACGGCTCACGCGAAGTGCTCATGCTTCTGGGTCCACTGGGACAGTCGGCCGGGACGCTCGAGCTCTCGCATGATGCGATCAAGACCTTTGATGATCAGGGCCGGCGACTTGATGACGGGGAGCAGCTGAGATTTCTCCGGTCGTGGCTTGGGGATCAGGCCGTAGAAGGCATGACACCCGAACAGATGCATCGGGGACTGATCGACATGATGGGACCCTTCCGAGGCGAGCGGCGCGACGTGGCTTCCGCCCAGCCCCTGAGGCAACGTGAATCAGTGCTTGCATTGGGGTCGGCCACCGTGTCGTTACGTATCGTGTTTGATCGGGCAGACTAGATCACCATGACGGCTATGACCGCACCGATCGAGGTGCTCGCGCCCGCGAAGGTCAATCTTTTCTTGCACGTGGTCGGTCGGCGCGATGACGGTTATCACTTGCTTCAGAGCCCATTTGAGCTCATCGACTGGGCAGATCGGCTGACCCTTGATCACCGCCCCGACGGCCAGATCGTGCGCACCGGGGATCTGTGTTCCGCCGTGGAAGACGATTTGGCCTATCGGGCAGCACGGCTGCTGCAGACGACTGCTGCCTGGCAGGCCCAGGGCTGCCCGGGCGCTGAGATTAACGTGGTCAAGGCCATCCCATCGGGAGCGGGACTTGGGGGCGGAAGCTCGGATGCCGCCTCGACCCTGATGGGGTTGAACCGGCTCTGGGGCCTGGGCCTAGGCCGATCTGAACTCTCGGCCCTGGGGCTTCGTCTAGGGGCCGATGTGCCCTTTTTCCTCTTTGGACAGGCCGCCTTTGCCGAAGGGGTGGGTGAGGCGCTGACCCCTTATGAGGCGAGCCCCCGCTGGCTGGCCGTGGTCGTGCCCGCCTGTACCGTCCCGACGGCTGCCATCTTCCAAGCCCCTGAATTGACACGAAATTCCAAACCCTTGAAAATTGCGGGCTTCGCTCAAGCAGCCCGTAACCCCATATGGGAATTCGGCCACAACGATCTGGAGCCCGTCACCCGGGCACGTTTTCCGCTCGTTGACCAGGCCGCCCGATGGCTCGGTGAGGCTGCAGCCCGCGAAGGAATTGCCCCGGTTGCAGTGCGTATGTCCGGGTCCGGCAGTGCCGTTTTTTGCACCGCGCCAGACGCCGATACATGCCAACGCATTCTTGACCATGTGACTGCATGCCAGAAGTCTGCGCCAGACACCATCGCGCACCTTCGGCGTTGCAAGACACTGGTTGCGCACCCGGAGCGCGTTTTTTAACCCGTTGGGGAGTCGCCAAGTTGGTTAAGGCACCGGATTTTGATTCCGGCATTCGAGGGTTCGAATCCTTCCTCCCCAGCCATTCACTGCCCGCAACGGCCGCACTCGAGACACGACACAACGATGGTTGACCGCATATTGAACAAAGACGGCGGCACTCCCGAGGGGCTGATGATTTTCACGGGCAACGCCAATCCGAAGCTGGCCACCGATGTGGCACGTCACCTCGGTACCCGTGTTGGACGGGCCAATGTCGCCCAGTTCAGCGACGGCGAATCCACCGTTGAAATTCTGGAACACGTCCGCGGCAAACATGCCGTCGTGCTGCAGTCCACCTGCGCGCCTGCGAACGACCACCTGATGGAAGTGATGCTGATGTGCGACGCCCTTCGTCGTGCCTCAGCAGAACGGATCACCGCTGCCATTCCCTACTTCGGTTATGCCCGTCAGGACCGTCGCGTGCGCTCATCCCGCGTGCCGATCAGCGCGAAAGTTGTGGCCAACATGCTGCAAACCGTAGGGGTAGATCGCGTACTCACCATGGATCTGCACTCGGATCAGATCCAGGGATTTTTCGATATACCGGTCGACAACATCTACGCGGCGCCGATTATCTTGGCCGATGTGTGGCAGCAGACCTATCAAAACCTGATGGTGGTCTCTCCCGACGTCGGTGGCGTGGTCCGGGCCCGGGCCTTTGCCAAACAGATGGATTGCGACCTGGCCATCATTGACAAGCGCCGCCCTAAGGCCAATGTGTCCGAAGTGATGAACATCATCGGCGATGTCGAGGGCCGAACCTGCATGATCATGGACGACATGGTTGACACTGCCGGCACACTGACCAAGGCCGCCCAGGCGCTTAAAGACAATGGGGCAAGCCGTGTAGTGGCCTACTGCACGCACGCCGTGCTCTCCGGCGGAGCATCGGAGCGTATCGCCAAGTCGGGGCTTGATGAGTTGGTGGTCACGGACTCCATTCCGCTCTCGAAAGAAGCGCAGGCCACCGGAAAAATTCGTGTGCTGTCATGCGCCGGACTGGTGGCCGAGACCATTTTAAGGATTGTGAAGTCGGACTCGGTGAGTTCACTGTTTATTGAATAACTGTTTTCGTTCCTTTCACGGAACACCAGGTGCTGGTCGCGGCCTTGATGCAACGTGAAGGGTGTTTAGCCCGCGCTTTTGAAAAGCGCTTTTTGAAGGAGTAGTACATGAAAGTTGTTGCAACCTCCCGCACGGTGCAAGGATCGGGTGCGAGCCGCCGTCTTCGCCGTGACGGAAAAGTCCCAGGCATTATTTACGGTGCCAAAAAATCGCCTGTGAACATCGAAATGGATCACAACCCCATTTTGCTCGCCCTGAAGGTAGAGTCATTTCACTCGTCGATTCTGGATCTGGAAGTCGACGGAAAAAATGAGCAGGTACTGCTGCGCGATTACCAGATGCACCCTTATAAGCCTCTGGTCCTGCATGTGGATTTTCAGCGTATCGATGCGAACCAAAAACTGCAGACCAAAGTGCCGCTGCACTTCACGAACCAAGACATTTCGCCGGCCGTGAAACTCTCGGCAGCCATCGTCAGCCACGTGATGAACGATGTGCTGATCACCTGCCTGCCGAAGGACCTGCCTGAATTTATCGAGGTGGATCTGGCCAATCTGGCGGTGGGGCAATCCGTCCACGTGCGTGATTTGGTGATGCCGGCCGGTGTATCCCCCGTACTGCATGCCGGTGAGAATCCCACCGTGGTCACGGTTGCCGTGCCAGGCGGCGCCAGTGATGAGGAGGCGGCTCCTGCCGCAGGTGCAGCCGCGCCCGCAGCTGAAGCGAAGCCTGCCGATAAAGCGTAATTCTGCAGTTGTCGTTTTAATTCCCCGCCAAGGTCCCGCGATTGAAACTCATCGTCGGCCTTGGCAATCCTGGTCCCCAGTATGCCGGCCACCGGCACAACGTAGGGTTCTGGGCTGTGGATCAACTTGCGCCGTCCGGCTGGTCCCGCGAATCAAAATTCAAAGCCGATATGGTCAAGTCCCGGATAGCTGGGCAAGACTGCTGGCTCATGAAACCCACAACATTTATGAACGCGTCCGGAGAGGCCGTGGGCGCCTTCGCCCGATTCCATCGCCTAGCGCCGGATGACATTGTCGTGATCCATGACGAGCTGGACATTGCGCCCGGTGCGGTGCGAGTGAAACAAGGCGGCGGCCACGGCGGCCATAACGGTGTGCGCGACATTGAGTCGCACCTGGGCAATGCCAACTTTTGGCGCGTCCGCATCGGCATCGGCCATCCACGCACGCTTCAATTAAATCAAGATGTCGCTGACTTTGTGTTGCATGCCCCACGGGCCGACGAAAAAATCGGCATTGATCGGGCAGTGGATGAGGTGGTGCGTGAACTGCCCGGTTTGCTGGCCGGGGATACCGCAGCCGCACAGCGGCGACTTCACGCCCTTTAATGGTTCGGCGTTGACTACGCCGAACCTCGCCACGATGAGGCCCGTAGGCCTGCAATCACCAGTGCGATCCAGCCAAGAATAAAACAGACGCCTCCCGTCGGCGTGACCGACCCCCATGCCGGATCATCGGTAAGCACTCGAATGTAGAGCGATCCCGAAAACAATACGATGCCCGCGGCAAACAGCACTCCACTGATCACAGACCAGACACGAAAAAATTTAAACGTTGAAAGCATGGCTAACGCGAGTAACGCCACGGCATGCACCAGCTGATAGTGTGCCGCCTTGTCAAACATGTCGACGAGCCGCGGCTCCACCATTGCGGCAAGACCGTGGGACGCGTAGGCGCCGGCAGCCACCGCCATGGCCCCCGAGATGCCCGCAAAAATCAGAAAGGTACGGGACCAAAACAACGACATCATGGCCTACGACTAGACGTTGAATCGGAAGTGCATAACATCGCCATCTTTGACGATGTACTCTTTCCCCTCAAGGCGCATTTTGCCGGCCTCTTTTGCGCCCTGCTCGCCTTTGCAGGCCATGTAGTCGTCAAATGCGATCACTTCGGCACGAATGAATCCGCGCTCAAAATCAGTGTGAATCACGCCGGCAGCCTGAGGCGCAGTGGCGCCGATTTTTACGGTCCATGCGCGAACTTCTTTGACGCCGGCCGTGAAATAAGTCTGCAGCCCAAGCAATGAAAATCCGGCGCGGATCAGGCGATTGAGCCCCGGCTCGTCCATGCCCATATCGCCGAGAAACACAGCTTTGTCTTCATCGGACATGTCGGCAATCTCGGCCTCGACGGCTGCACAGATCGCCACCACGGGCGCATTCTGGCTCTTTGCATAGGCTGTGAGCTTGTCGAGGTATGGATTGTTGTTAAAACCGCTTTCGTTCACGTTGGCCACAAACATCGCGGGCTTGGCCGTGATCAGACAGAACGGGCGGATCAGTTCTTTTTCTTCCTCATAGAGGTCAAGCCCACGGACCGGCTTTGCCTGGTTTAACTGCGCCTGGCACTTCTCAAGAACCACCAGCAGACGCTGGGCCTCTTTGTCGTTGCCTGATTTGGCGAGCTTGGCTGTTTTGGCGATTTGTTTTTCAACGTTAGCGAGATCAGCCAGCGCCAATTCGGTTTCAATCGTTTCAATATCGGCCAACGGGTCTACCTTGCCGTTGACGTGGACTACATTGTCATCGTCGAAGCAGCGGACCACATTGACAATCGCGTCGGTCTCGCGGATGTTGGCCAAGAACTGGTTGCCCAGGCCCTCGCCCTTGCTCGCACCGGCCACGAGGCCCGCAATATCAACGAACTCGACCGTGGCCGGGAGTATGCGCTCTGGTTTGACGATCTCGGCCAAGCGTGCAAGGCGAGGATCGGGCACCTCCACGATGCCCACATTGGGCTCGATGGTGCAAAAAGGATAGTTCTCTGCCGCGATTCCTGCTTTGGTAAGCGCGTTAAAGAGGGTGGATTTGCCGACGTTAGGCAGCCCGACAATGCCGCATTGAAGTGCCATTGGGCTATTTTAACGTGCCCAAAGCCTCGACCTTCGCCTGCAGCTGCTCTTTTGTTTCCGACCACTGAGGATTAGGCTCAATACAGGCCACTGGGCACACTACCTGACACTGGGGCTCATCAAAGTGGCCCACACATTCCGTGCAACGCTTCGGATCGATCTCATAGATCTGCTCGCCAAAATAGATGGCATCGTTGGGGCAGGCCGGCTCGCAGACATCGCAGTTGATGCACTGGTCGGTGATCAGCAGGGCCATAGGTCTTGCCTCTGAGCGCAGCACTGAGGTGTCATGGGTCGGGTGTGCCGATTACTTCAGGCGTTGGGCCAGCCACTTCTCAACCGACGGGAATACAAATTTACTGACATCGCCCCCAAGCTGGGCTATCTCTCGAACGATGGTTCCCGAGATGAACTGATACTGGTCCGAGGGTGTAAGAAAAATGGTTTCAACATCGGGCAGCAGGTACCGGTTCATGCCCGCCATTTGAAACTCGTATTCAAAATCGGATACCGCCCGCAGGCCTCGGATAATAATTTTGGCCTCATGCTGGCGCACAAAATCTTTCAAAAGGCCGGTAAAGCCCGAGACCTCGACATTCGGATAATGGCCCAGCACTTCCCTGGCAATCTCCACGCGCTCGTCCATTGAAAAAAAGGGCCGTTTGCTTCGGCTGTCGGCAACGCCCACCACGACATGGTCAAACAATTTGCTGGCTCGGCGAACGAGGTCTTCATGGCCCCGTGTCATGGGGTCAAACGTTCCCGGATAGACCGCTCTTAACATCGTGTTCTCCCTGCGCCGAATTCGGCTGCACCGTCTTGGAGCAGAGATGATAATGAACCGCGCCCGCCTTGTCTGCGCGCAGCAGCGTCAGGCCAAACTTTTCCAGCCAGTCCGGACTACAGGCCTGCTCAGCCTCGAGGTAAAGACGCCCCGTGGGGGCCAAGGCCTCGACAGCCCGGGGCAACACGGCGGCCAAGACCCCCTGCCCGAAGGGTGGATCCATAAAAATCAGATCAAAGGTCTCACGATTGCGTGCGAGCCACTCCTGGGCCTGGGCACGCTCGATGCGCAGGCAATCGTGTGCATTGAGCTTGTTGCACAGGGCCTGCATTGCGGCCACCGATGCAGGGTCTCGATCAATGGCTACGACGTAGGCAGCGCCACGCGATGCGGCTTCGAAACTCAGTGCGCCCGATCCCGCGAAAAGATCTAGGCATCGCCACTGGTGAAGATGCTGGCCCAGCCAGTTGAACACCGTCTCACGGACCCGATCCGGTGTGGGACGAAGCTGTTTGCCCTCGGGCACCGGAATGGGGGTGCGCTTCCATCGCCCCCCAATAATGCGAATCTGGCCCACGAACGGTTTAGGGCTTAAATCCCGCAGGGCCGGCCACGACCACCACACTCATGGCCTGTGGTTTAAGCACGCGGGCCATCGCCCGCTGAATATCCTGTTTTGTGACCGCAGAAATCTTTGCGGTCCATTGCTGCAAATAATCCAAAGGCAAATCGTAATAATTGATCTGCGCCAGGTTATCCAACATTTTCCGGTTGGTGTCCACGCGCAATGCAAATCCGCCAACAAGATTCTGTTTGGCTGCCTTCAGTTCTTGATCGGTTGGGCCCGCCTGCAAAAACGTGGCAATGGTCTGTTCAACCACCTGCAACGCCTGCGGCGCCTGAGCACTCTGCGTCTGCAGACTGATCATGAACGGGCCAGGCTGAGCAAGCGGAGAAAAGGCGCTGAACACGCTGTACGACAGGCCACGTTTTTCTCGAATCTCCTCGGTGAGCCGTGACACGAATCCACCACCACCCAAAATATAGTTGCCTACCGTGAGCGCGAAAAATTCGGGATCGCTGCGCGAGATGCCTTGAAGGCCAAGCCAGAGATGGGCCTGCGTGGCAGGATGTTCAATCGCCTGGCGTGTTGGCGCCGACTGCTGCAGCGGCATCGGTGTATTGGTTAAGGGGCTCGAGGGCTGTGGCTCC
>JBDLRC010000010.1:0-2530 GCA_039800265.1 Pseudomonadota bacterium | reverse complement strand
CATTGATCGCCCGATAGTTGGGGATACTCCGCGTAAGCACCGACAGGGGGCTGGTGCCGACCCGGCCCATGCCATTGAGCTCGATCTGCAGAAAGATCGCGGTATTGGTCTCGGTGGCGCTGGTGACATACCGCTGGGCCACGACCCGGCCCACCCAGCAGCCGCCGTCGTACTCAAACCCAGCCACCGCCTCGACGAGGCCGGAATTCTGGTTCACCGCACCGCCACCCAGATTACGCAGGGCCCGCTGGTAACGCCCCACGGCATACCAGTACTTCGCAACGGGCCACTGAAACGCAAAGTCCAGGGTATGCGATGAACCGCGCACGTATCGATAAGCGGCACTTAGCGCATGCGCGGGCCGCGGCGTAAAACGATTCACCAAGGAGACGTTTTGCCACTTCGATGTCGAGGGCGTGTACTGCACCTGAGAGTCCAGACTCCAGTCTTTGAGCGGACGGGCCGACACCTGGCCCAAAAGATCCGAGCGGCGATCGGTACGCACCGTTCCACCGGGAAGCACGACCTGCTGATCGGCAAAATAGAAACGTTGGCCTACCGCCGCACGGAACCGCTCAATGCCCGTCTGCTCTTCAATCAATCGCGTTGTGACACCGGCCGTGATCTGGTTCAGATCAGCGATACGGTCATTTCCGTTAAACGCCGCATCGGAGAACATCTGTGCAAAGTTAAGCGTTGGCGAGCCGGTATCAAACACTGGATAGCGTGACTGATCTTTGTACGGTGTGTAGATGTACGTGATCTTGGGCTCAAGCGTCTGCTCCATAGGCAGGCTTCCTGCCACCACGGGCCGCTCAAACACGGTGCTCACCTCGGTGCTGAAGGTGGGCAGCACGCGGGTGTAGGAATCGGTCTGCGTCCCCACATTGTTGGCGTAGATGCCTAAATTGGCGTTGTTGTATTGGGTCGAGGTAGCGCTTGCGCTGCCATCTTTTCGGTGCGCGTAGTGGGTCGCATGCAAGGCCACCTTCGGCGTGATGAAAAATCCGCGCTCAAAATGACGCCAAGCCAATGCGCTGGATGCCACCACACGCTCGCCCTCCGCAAGCGTGGGATGCTGGTACGACGTGAACTCCGTAGTCACATTCCAATCGATAGGATAAGCGTCGCGACCGGGCAGTGAACGGTGGACACGCGAAGCCGAGAGCCGTGGTGCGTAGCTGTATGGCCGAATCAATGGCGAGGCGACGTCTTGCAGCAGCTGGTACTCCTGGGCCTCACCCTGAATG
This sequence comes from Pseudomonadota bacterium, assembly GCA_039800265.1. GTDB lineage: Bacteria > Pseudomonadota > Gammaproteobacteria > Burkholderiales > Burkholderiaceae_A > Lacustribacter. The sequence continues at coordinate 1,280 of JBDLRC010000010.1, read as the reverse complement.
GCCCAGCCCTGAAACGAAGAATTAAACGTGAGGCTTCCGGGCAGCAAACGTTGCGAAGATGTCAGCAATGAATTGCCAAGGTCAGAAAAATAGCCGTCATCGGAGGCCCGTTGCACATTCAGACCAAATGACAGATTGGGTGTGGGTCGTAACGTGGTCGTGATCGCACCGTATTGACGTGTCGTTTTGGTCACACTGTCGTTGGGCAAGACCTCGTAGACCACGGTGCCCAGGCTGTTGGGCCGCAGAAACCGAAACTCACTGCCCAGCTGCGCACCGCGTTTACTGATCAAACGCGGATACAGTGTCATGTCATGCTCGGGTGCGATGTTCCAATAAAACGGGGCCTTCACCTCAAGACCCAGTTTCACCGAGGTCGAATACGACGGCGGCAGCCAGCCGGTTTTACGCCGATCGCCAATTGGAAAGGAGACATCACCGAACGGCACAATGGGCGTCTCGCCCCAGTAAAGCGTGGATGACTTGCTTGCGCCAACCTCGCGAATTTGATCAATCAGAAGCTCATCCATGCGCAATGACCAAGCCGGGCGGTCCCGCGGGCATGTGCTGTAAACAGCCTGTGTGAGCCGAGTCTCCAGTGGTTGAATAAACTCGGCGCGCTTGGCGGTGCCCTGGCCGCCGGTGGAGACCAGCTGATAACGCACATCATCAAAAAAGCCTTGCGTCGTGCCCAGCTTCAGGCGCAGCGTCGGCCCCTCGTAAAACTCGCCCTCACGAAAAAGCTTCACCTGGCCCTGGGCAAAGACCTCGTCGTGCACCAGGTCGTGGCGAATGTAGTCACCCTTAATAAAAAGACCGAGCTTTCGAAACTCGGCCTGCCCTCGGGCCTCGATCAGATCATCGGTCTGCCCCGCGACGTCCTTGCCAAAGATGTACACAGGCGTGTCAGACGACGATGACGGCTCAAGGTTTAATACAGGATCAAATTTGAGTCCCAGAGGCCGTTCCACGCCCTGGGCAAGTTGGATCGCCGAGACGGGTGCCTGGGCCAGCGCGATGGCACGCGGACACGACCCAATAGGAGACTCGGCCAGAGCCGGTGTCACGCCACCGAGCCAAAAAGCCACGCCCACCATAGCGCCCAGGGGGAGCCCGCCTGCGGCGCGCACCCGCAGGGTGACGTTCCCGAAAAAATGCATGCTCTATTATAGGGAGCGTCCCTCACGCCAAGCCCCATACCGATGTCCAGCGACCCCCGACTTGAGAGCGCCCGAACGTGGCTTGAAGCACAGATCCCCGGCCTTGCCGAACAGGGCTGG
>JBDLRC010000009.1:0-2821 GCA_039800265.1 Pseudomonadota bacterium | reverse complement strand
ATCGCCGACCATGACACGTGGGCTGTGGTCGTAATAGGTGCCCCACTGACGTGCATCACCTGCGAGCCGCTCGGGATCGGCCACTGCAAGCTCGACGGGGTCGTAATGAAGCTTAGAGAAGGAATTGACCAGGCTTTTGGTCGCTGTAAAGACCACCCAACGAAAATGACGGCGGTGTAAATACTCGGTCATCTTGACGATCAGGGCCCTGGACGCACCGGGCTGCAGGGCGGCAAGGTTACCGACCTCGGCAATATCCCAACGGGTGATTCTTCGCACGCCCTCGGGAGATGGCTTGACACTCTGTACGACCTGCTCGACCGGCTGTTCAAGGTATTGCTCGAGAAAAGCAGCCCGATGGGCAAGGGCGGAAAATCCGAGCCCAGCAACCCATTGGCCAGCCTCATCTTTGCAGCCAATCAAAACCTCGTGAAACGTAGAAAGCGTGGCGTGGTAATGCTCGGAAAACACCTGCGCAATGAATGCCTCAAGGTGTGGGCGTTCGGGATCCCACCGATCCAACCAGACAAACGATAGCCGGCCGGGGGAGACGGCCTCGAACCGGCGCCGCCGCTGGGCGCTCTGCGGCTCAGTGCCAAGGTCCATTGACGGTACAAACGGAATGCTTAACGACGTCATGCCGCAAGGCTAGACACCGAAAATTAAGGCAGTATTAAGACTGCCCAAAAGCCGCGATGCTAATCGGTCGGTGCGAGAATTTCAGGCTGCACCGTAGCATGGTCAATGCCATGCCGCTCACGCAGCATTGTTTGCAGATTGATACGTAACGCCGGCCAGGATTCAAGCGTTTGCAGCTCGATATGGGCCGTGAGCGCAATATGCCCTGGGCTTATTTCCCAGATATGCAAATTGTGCACCCCCGAGACGCCGGGCAGCGCCTGAAGGTCTCCCGCTACCGCATCAAAATTAACCGTCTGCGGCACATGCTCCATCAAAATACCGTACGACTGCCTTAACAATGCAACGGCCGATTTCGCAATTAAGAGGCACACCAAAACCGAGAGCAAAGGGTCCACCCACTCCGGCCCACCCAGTGTAATGACCACCCCGGCGATCAATGCGGCGACCGAGCCTAAGAGGTCTCCGATCACGTGGACCAGAGCAGCCCGCACGTTGAGATCATCCCGATCTCGCGAGAGCACATACGCCACCGCAAGATTTACCAAAAGGCCGATCGAGGCAATCCAAATCACGATCTGGCCTTGTACGTCATGCGGATCGGCAAAGCGCGCAAATGCCTCTGCAGCAATCCAGACCGTAAGGCCTAACATCGCCAGTGAATTCACAAATGCAGCGAGCGCCTCGATTCGGCCATGGCCGTAAGAGTGCCGAGATGTCGGCTCCCGCCGGGCCCAGATCTGCGCAATTAAGGCCAGTAACAGCGACAAGGCATCGGTGGCCATGTGCGTGGCATCGGAAAGCAGTGCTAACGACCCCGACCAGAGCCCGCCGACAAGTTCGACCAGCGCAAAACCGAGCGTTAAGACGACCGCGGCGCCGAGTGCGGTGAACTGCACCGCAGCCCGGGAATGCCCCTGAGTGGAGTCCGCCGGATCGTGGTGGTGAACGCCCATGGCTTATGCGTTCATCGCATCCCAGGCAGCCAAAGCCTCGGCCGCATACATCAGTGATGGGCCGCCACCCATGTACACGCATACCGCCAGCATTTCCTCCAACTCGGCCCGGGTTGTACCCAGCTTGATCAGCGCCTTGACATGAAAGCCAATGCATCCCGAACAACGCTGGCTGATGCCAATCGCAAGTGCAATCAGTTCTTTGTGCTTTGCGCTGATTGCGCCCTCGGCCATTGCACCCTGCGCAAGCTGAGAAAAGCCCTGCATCGCTGCAGCCTGGGACTTGCGAAACGGGCCAAGCGATTCGTTGATGTTTTTAATCAGATCCGAGTGATTGAATGTGCTCACGGCAATCTCCTTCTGACGACTTATTTAAAACTGTAGATGTCAAGAATTCTGTAACAGGCTCTGCGAGCTCGTTCAGATGCGGGCGCATATCATGCCCACCACTGACACGAATGATTGCACACGGTGCAGTTTTTGCAACCGCAAACAGGCGGTCCGCATCCTCGATGGGCACATCGGCATCGTGGACTCCATGCACCAGCAGGATCGGACAACGAATACGTGTGATCGTGTGAATGGGTGCAATAGCATCGAATGAGTAACCGATAATGGCCTGCACACGCCGAAGTATGGCGGGAATCCATGGCACAAAAAGCCTGGATTGCGCGCGCATGAACCGGGTCATGGTTTCACCCGGATGGGCAAAGGCACTTAGGCTCACCACACAGCGTAAATCCGTGCGCCGAGAGGCCACAAGCAATGCGGCACCCGCGCCCACCGAGTGGCCCATCACCCCGATGCGCCCCTGATCAACCTCTGGCCGCCCGGCAAGCCATGCCAATCCAAGATCAATGTCTTCTGCAAACTTTGGCAGTGAGGCAAAGGGTTCGGATTGGCTGCGGCCGTGGCCACGTGCATCGACGAGCAAGACCCCAATACCCAGTTTCATCAGTACGGGAACGATGGGCACCATCGGACTCGCATTGGCACCCCATCCGTGCATGACCACGACTGCGGGGTGCGGCCCCTCGCCTGCCGGTGCACAAAACCATGCAAACCGATCTGCGGTGCCTGGGCTTTTGAGCCAGACCTCGGTTGAGGAAATGCCGAGCGACTCCGGGCTGACCGTATGAGCTACACGCGGCGCACGAAAGGCCCGCAACAACAAATGATTAAACAAGAGGCATCACGAAGGTAATTGCTTTAACGCATGCTCACGG
>JBDLRC010000008.1:0-2671 GCA_039800265.1 Pseudomonadota bacterium | reverse complement strand
CACACCATGTACTACGGCAAGGGCGCAGGCGCAGAGCCCACTGCCAGTGCGGTGATCGCCGATCTGGTGGACGTTGCCCGCACGCTGACGGCCGATCCTGCCCATCGTGTTCCGTTTCTGTCCTTTCAGCCCGACCAGATGGCGGCGTTGGACGTGGTACCGATGGCACAGATTCAGTCGTGTTACTACCTGCGTCTGCGGGTCAGGGATCAGTCGGGTGTGTTGGCCGACATCACCCGGGCACTGGCCGATGGCCAGATTTCGATCGATGCATTCTTTCAGCGCGAGCCCGAAGAGGGGTCCGCCGAGACCGATGTTGTGCTGATTACCCATGTGTGTCAGGAGCAGAAGATGCAGGAGGCCATTGCACGCATCGAGAAACTGCCGACTGTTTTGGCCAAGGCCGTGATGTTGCGTATGGAGAATTTTGCGTAATGGCCTTGCACTACGTTTCGACTCGGGGCAGCGGTGCCGCTGCCGACATGGGCACCTTCCAAGACATTTTGCTGGAGGGCCTTGCACAAGACGGTGGCCTGGCCATGCCTACCGTGATCCGCCATGTGGGCCGCGATGAGCTGGCGGCATTGGCCGATGCGCCTTACCCCGTGCTGGCCGCTTCGATCATTTCCCGGTTTGCCGATGATCTGGGTGCGGGGGTTATCGATCAACTCTGTGCACGGGCCTACACCGAGCAGAAGTTTGGCCATCCGGACATCGCGCGGTTGACCCCGCTGGGTGTAGAGCATGGTGCGCCCTTGGCGATTTTGGAGTTGTCCAACGGGCCAACGTTGGCCTTCAAAGACATGGCCATGCAGATGCTTGGGCAGCTGTTTGAGCATGTGCTGACCCAGCGCGGAGAGATTCTGAATATTTTGGGGGCGACCTCTGGCGACACCGGAAGCGCTGCCGAATACGCCATGCGCGACAAGAAGGCGGTCTCGGTGTTCATGCTGTCACCGCAGGGCCGAATGAGTGCCTTTCAGCGCGCTCAGATGTATTCCCTGCAGGAGCCCAACATTCATAACCTCGCAGTCTCGGGTGTGTTCGATGATTGCCAAGATATGGTGAAGGCCGTATCGGCGGATCTCGAGTTCAAAGCCAAGTGGCGCATCGGAACGGTGAATTCCATCAACTGGGCCCGGATCATGTCCCAGGTGGTCTATTACTTTAAGGGCTACCTGAGCAGCGTAAAGGCCTATGGTTTGGCCCTTGGTGATCCGGTCTCCTTCTCGGTACCCTCAGGAAATTTTGGAAATGTGTTCTCAGGCTTTGTCGCCCGCGAAATGGGCCTGCCGATTCATCGATTGATTGTGGCCACCAATGAAAACGATGTGCTCGACGAATTCTTTCGCACCGGTGTGTACCGCGTTCGAAAATCCGCCGAGACCTATCAGACCTCGAGCCCGTCCATGGACATCTCCAAGGCCTCGAATTTTGAGCGGTTCATCTTCAGCATGACCGGCAACGACGGTGCTGCGACAGCGGCGCTGTGGAGTGCGTTAGCCAAGACGGGGCAGTTCGATCTGAAGTCTGCCAACCCGAACGCGTGGGAGCGCGTAAAGGCATCGCCCATGGCCTCGGGCAGAAGCACGCATCAAAACCGTCTGGATACGATTCGTGATTGCGATCGTCGCTATGGTCGCGTGATCGACACCCACACGGCAGATGGTGTTTACGTGGGTCGTCATCACTTGGAGTCCGGTATCCCGATGGTCTGCCTCGAGACGGCATTGCCTGCTAAGTTTGAAGAAACGATTGTGGAGGCGCTCGGCCGGCCCGCGCCGAGGCCGCAGGGCCTCGAACATCTTGAGTCACTTCCTCAGCGTGTCGAAAACATCGGCACCGATGTGGCGACCTTAAAAGCCCTGATTGCCGATCGCGCCCTTCGCGCATGAGATCCCTGAACGACACGCTGGCCCAGCTGCTTGAGCATGCCGAAGGCTGCGGGCTGCCGGCCGGCGAGTCGGTCCCGCTTTACTCGGCACTCGGCAAGGTCTTGGCCCACGCCGTCCATTCACCGTTGGATGTGCCGGCCTATGACAACAGCCAGATGGATGGCTATGCCGGTGTGGCGGTTGAGATGAATAACGCACTTGAGCCCATGCTCGTGAGCCAGCGGATTCCAGCGGGTCATGCCGGTGATCCTCTTACGCCGGGCACGGTTGCCCGAATTTTCACCGGCGCTCCGATCCCGGCCGGTGCAAACGCGGTGATCATGCAAGAGCAGGCCGTTGTCGATGAAGCAGGCCGAGTGCGGTTCACCGAGCCGGCCACTCTAGGGCAAAACATTCGGCCCCGGGCGGGTGATTTAAAGGCCGGCCAGTTGATCCTTGACCGTGGTGTGCGTTTAAAGCCCGCGGATTTGGCCCTCTGTGCCTCTGTGGGGCTTGACCGTGTATCCATTCGGCGGCCCCTGACCGTGGCGGTATTTTCCTCGGGCGATGAGTTGCGGCAGCCCGGTGAGTCGCTTGCGCACGGACAGATTTATGACAGCAACCGTCCCATGATTCTCGCGATGGTGGCCGAGTTGGGCCTGCGTGTGCTGGATATGGGCTGCCTGCCCGATCAGTTGGAGGTCACGAAAACGCAGCTCGCCAAGGCATCGGAATCGGCCGACGTGATTTTGACGTGCGGGGGTGTCTCGGTCGGTGAAGAAGACCATATCAAGGCG
>JBDLRC010000007.1:0-3419 GCA_039800265.1 Pseudomonadota bacterium | reverse complement strand
AGGTCCAAGGTAATCTGGCCGCCAGGCCACGACATCGCATGAGCTGTAGCAGACACCGCAGCCGATGCACTCAATACCCGCGTCGGCCGCCCGGCGTTCAGGGGAGTCGGGCTTGACGGTTGCAAATGCATCGTGGCGGGTCGTGGATCCCGTGAATTGGCCTTTGGCTTTCGCCCACTTATCAAAGAAAGGCGCCATGTCGGTGGCGAGATCTTTGATGACAGGAAGATTGGAGAGAGGCGCGATTTCCAGCGTGTTGGAGTCATCAAGCACTTTACCCACATGGGTGCGGCACGTCCATCGCGCTTGGCCGTTGACCAGCATGGCACACGAGCCGCACATACCCACACGGCATGCAAAGCGGTAGCTCAGCGTTGGGTCCAGTTCACGTTGGACGTAGGTCACGATATCCAGAATGGTCTGGCTCTCGGCACGCGGCACCGGATAGGTTTTGAATTCGCCTCGCTCTGTGCCGCGCCAGATACGCACGGTGATTGTTTTAGGCTTCGATGAGTTCTCGATGGACATATTCGTAATGGGCGGTGTTGACATGTGATAGTCGCCATTCCACGGGCTGTCGGTTGAATGTGAATGCGATACGGCGAATCTCAAGCACCGGGTCTCCAGGATTGAGCCCCAGCGGCTTAGCGGTCGCGGCCGTTGCGGCCGTGGCGCGTACCCGTTCATCAATGTGGATCACATTTACGCCGAATGCATCCAGGTACAGGTTGTACAGGGTGTTGGGTCGGTTACGGACCATGTCCTCGGTGAGCCCGGGAAAACGGTGGGCAGCCAGCGTGATGTTGTCCACGATAACAGCGCGGCCCTGCATGACGGACAGGTTCTTGATTTTCAAGACCTCGCTGTTAGCCTCTATGCCTAACTTCAGGGCGGCGACCCGATCGGCTTTCCCCACGGAAAAGCCCGCGAGTGAAATTTCCGGGTAGGTTCGCGGCCCGTCGTGTGGGCTGATGTTGAAGAATTGGAAGAATTGCCGAGGCCGGTTGTGGCTGGCCACGAATGTGCCGAGTCCTTGCTGGCGCACCAAAATATGGTCACTCACCAGGCCGTCGATGGCTTTTCGCAGGGTCCCTATCGAGACACCAAACCGTTCGCAGAGCCGTTTTTCAGAGGGGATAGCCTCATCGGGCCGCCATTCCCCCCGCGAGAGCGCATCGAGAATCTGGCGTTGCACGGATTGGTACAGCGGTCCATTGCCGCGGAATGCATCGAGCCCGTTCATACCCATAGATGGTAGCGAAACCGGCTGAGAGATACAACTCATATAGTTGACTCAGCCGGTGGGGCTCGTTAGGATCCATGCTTCGCAAGTAGTTATCGCGGCCTGGGCCAAGGGGGAAAGATGTCTGCTGTTGTCATTACGGAGTTTATGGACCAGCCGGCCGTGGATGCGCTGTCGGCGAAGTTCTCGGTGCTTTACGACCCCACGTTGGTGGACGATTTGGCTCGGCTGAAAGTAGCCATTGCCGGTGCCGAGGTAGTGATCGTGCGCAATCGCACCCAGGTCAATCGCGATCTGTTGGCGTCGGCGCCCAAGTGCCGAGTCGTGGGTCGGCTGGGCGTGGGGCTGGACAACATCGATCTACCGGCATGTCAGGAGCGAGGCATCACGGTGATTCCCGCAACGGGCGCGAATGCCCGGGCGGTCGCCGAGTATGTGGTGGCTACTGCATTCGTATTGCTCAGGGGCGCATTTTCGTGCAGCGTTTCGGTTGCCAATGGGCAGTGGCCGCGTCTTGCGTATTCCAATGGATTAGAAATTCACGGCCGTGTGATGGGCGTGGTCGGTTTTGGGGGCATTGGGCGGCTGGTGAGCGATCTGGTGCGGCCACTGGGCATGCGCGTGATCGCATTTGATCCGGCACTCTCCGAGACCGATCCGGCCTTTTCGACCCATCAGGCTCAGTACTGCGCCCGGCTTGACGATGTGCTGCGTCAGGCCGATGTGGTGAGCCTTCATGTGCCACTCAACGAGCAGACCCGTCATCTCATCAACGCGCAGCGCATTGCGCTGATGAAGTCGACCGCTGTATTGATCAACACGGCCCGTGGCGGTGTCGTGGATGAGCACGCGTTGGTCGAAGCGATACGCGCGAAAGCGCTCGGCGGAGCTGCGTTGGATGTGTTTGAGCGCGAGCCTCTGCCAGGCACTACGCTGCCCAACGACCTGCCGCAGCTCATTCTTACACCGCACATTGCAGGCTTGACTCAGGAGGCAAACGAGCGTGTTTCCAGCATGATTGCCGAGCGGGTCGCCAGTGCACTACAACACGAAAAGGGGTAGACCATGAAGATGACGGTTTCCGATTGCCGTGCGCTTTGCGCACAGGCCTTTGCACAACGTGGTGTGATCAGCGCCCAGGCGGAGCCCACGATAGAGGCATTGATTCTGGCTGAAGCTCAAGGGCTAGCCTCGCACGGCATTTCCCGGGTCCCCATGTACCTTGCCCATGTGGCCCATCAACGTGTTGATCCTAAGGCTGTGCCGGTGATTCGTCGTGAGACAGCGTCAGCAGTGCTGGTGGATGCTGCGAATGGATTTGCGTTTCCAGCCTGTGATCTCGCCGTTTCGCATGCCATCACGAAGGCCAAAGCGACAGGCATCGCGATAGGTGCTGTGACCAACAGTCATCATTTCGGTGTTGCAGGGAATCATCTCTTGCCGATGGCACAGGTCGGCCTGGTGGGCTGGGCGATGGGCAATTCACCGGCTGCTATGCCCGCCTGGGGTGGCCGCCGAGCAATTTTTGGCACCAATCCGATGGCCGCGGTTTTCCCCCGGGCAAAGCAGGCTCCCATTCTTGTGGATTTGTCGCTCTCCGAAGTAGCACGAGGAAAAATTATGGTGGCTGCCAAAAATGGCCAGCCCATTCCTCAGGGCTGGGCGCTCGACGCGCAGGGTCAGCCCACGACCGATGCAAAGGCTGCTCTGGCCGGCATGATGCTGCCGATGGGGGGCGTAAAGGGCGCGATGTTGGCGCTGGTGGTGGAGTTGATGGTGGTGGCGCTCACCGGCGCTCAGTTCGGGGCTGAGGCCGACTCGTTTTTTGTGGATGCCGGTAATCAACCAAGACTTGGCCAGGCATTTATCGCGATAGACCCCGCTGCACTGGCGGGATCAGCCGTGTACGAGGAGCGTGTGTCTGCATTGATCGAGACCATGCTCCAAGACCCAGAGGTACGGCTTCCCGGTGGGCGTCGCTTCGCTCTGGCCGAGCAGGCGATGAGCGATGGGCTTGAACTGCCCGAGGCGCTGGTCGAACAGATTCGTGCCATCGGCTAGAAAGCCCACACCTATTGTTATTCCGAGGGCCTGAACGTGACCATTGAATCGTGGGCCAGTGATGTAACTGAGCTTGCGCAAGAGGCTGCTGCACTGGCGCTCCAACGATTTCATG
>JBDLRC010000006.1:0-4946 GCA_039800265.1 Pseudomonadota bacterium | reverse complement strand
AACCCTTCAAGCTTGCTGATGGCTCCAAAAAAGAGGCTGCCGACAATCCGCACCACTTCAACATCGGCGTCACGCACCCCGAGCGCCATGCGCTCTTGGGCGGTGAAGGGCTCGACCCGTGTGAGCTCAGACATGCGGGTGATGTAAAACAGACAGGACAACGCAAGGCCCACCTCTACCGCGACGGTAATGTCGACCACCACCGTCAACACAAAGGTCGACACCAAAATAATGCGGTATGCATACGAAAAGTTTTTTAGCCGTAGAAATTCTCGCCACTCGCCCATGTTCCAGGCCACGAACATCAATATGCCGGAGAGCGTAGCGAGCGGTACATTGCTTGCAAGCGGTGCGGCCCCAAGCACAATCACCAACAGTGTCAGAGCGTGAATGATTCCCGAAACCTGGGTCTTACCGCCCGCGCGAATATTGGTCACGGTCCGCGCTACTGTGCCGGTCGCGCAGTAGCCCCCAAAAAATGGCGAGACGACATTGGCGATCCCCTGCGCCATCAGCTCTTGATTGGGATCGTGCTTGGCTTTGGTCATGGCGTCGGCGACACGGGCGCACAGCAATGATTCCACCGCCCCCAGAAATGCAATGGTCAGAATCGGCGCAAACAAATAACGAACGGTGGACCACTCAAACTCGGGCAGCGTAAAACTGGGTAAGCCCTGCGGAATCTCGCCAAACGCAGATCCGATGGTGGCGACCTTCAAATTCAATGCCGACACCAGAATCGTGCCTACCGCAAGGGCAACCAGCGTGCCCGGTAGGCGTGCAATCCACCGGCCCAAAAATGAAGTGTGATCGGAATAGCTCTTTGGCCACAGCACGACAATCGCCAATGACAGACACGATATGAATACCGCTGCCAGGTCAATCGTGTGCAGGGCCGAGAAGATCGCGGCCATCTTTCCAAAGAACTCGGCCGGTAGCTCTGGGATTGCTAGGCCTAGAAACTCTTTGACTTGAGAAAGGCCAATAAGAACCGCGATGCCATTGGTAAAACCAATCACAATCGACACCGGAATCAGGCGGACAAGGCCGCCCCAACGCAACACACCCATAACGAACATGAGCACGCCAGCACAAAGCGTCGAAATCAGCAGATTCGCCACACCGTAGCGCTCTACGATCGCAAACACCACCACGATAAAAGCGCCGGCCGGGCCTGCAATCTGCACAGAAGAGCCACTGAAGGCGGAGACCAGAAATCCCGCCACAATCGCCGTGAAGAGTCCCGCCTGAGGCGGAAGGCCCGACGCAATGGCAAAGGCCATCGCAAGTGGCAGTGCAACAATTCCAACGGTGATGCCGGCCGAGAGATCGAGGGCAAACGTGCGCCGATCGTAGCCCGCCAGGTCATCCAGCAGCCTGGGTCTAAATTTAAATCTGATCTTCGTCAAACCACGCACGATCGGCCAAGTGTAGCATTGCGCCTTATACGTATAAACACATAGGGAGGAGCATTTCATGGACCGCCGCGGATTCATTCGCCAGTCATGGAAAACAAGTGTAGGCATCACCGCCAGCATCGGCGGGCTAAGCCTCGTGCCAGAAGTCAGACTCTTTGCCCAGCAGGCCGATGAGTTCTTTCGTGGTCCGCCCGTCAAAGATCACAAACCCAAACAAATCTCAAAACGTGTCTGGTTGATCTATTCACCCGACAGTTTTCCGACCCCTGAGAACCGGGGCATGATGTGCAACATCACCTTCGTGATCACCCAGAAAGGCGTGGTGATTCTCGATTCAGGCGGTTCAGTACAGATTGGTGAGATGGCCCTTCGCATGATCAAAACCGTGACCGACAAGCCCGTGGTGGCGGTGTTCAACTCTCACTACCATGGCGATCATTGGCTCGCGAACCATGCGTATGCTGAAGCCTATCCCGGCCTGCCCATTTACTCGCTCAAAGAAAACATCTCGCGAATCAAAGGGGTTGAAGGCAACATGTGGCGCAGCCTGCTGGAAAAGTGGACCAACCAGGCCACAGCAGGTACAAAGGTCGTAGCCCCCAACACCGAAGTGGTGAACGGCCAGGTACTCGACTTTGGTGACACGCGATTAAAAATGCACTTCTATGGCACTGCTCACACACCCTGCGATCTCACGGTAGAGGTGGTGGAAGACAAGGTCACCCATATCGGTGATATCGCCATGGAAAACCGGATCGCCAATATCGATGATGGCTCCTACCCCGGCACGTTCAAGTACTACCAGGCGCTGCAAAAAGCAGCAGGCGATCAGCTGTGGCTACCTGGCCACGGCAATCCCGGCAAGGGATTGCTCAAAGACTACGGCGAGCTGATGGCCGGCATCTGGGAGCCTTGCCTCCAGGCAGTGAAAGACGGCAAAGATCTGAGCGCAGCCAAAAACCTGGTGCTGAAAGATCCGCGTGTTGCCTCACGCGCCAAACGCACGGCGGGCTTTGAGGCCAACATCGGCAAGTACACAAGTCTGGCGTTTCTCGAAGCCGAGAAAGAGGCGTTCTAATTTTCGTAAGGGCGCTTGCCGTTCTAGCGCCGGTGCCCGCTCACAAAAACCGAGGGCAAATAAACTTCAAAAGCATTTGCCCTCGAAGTTTTTGCTCGTCGGATCCCCGACGCTCCCCGGCAAGCCAGATGTACGACTATTGAACGAGCTTCAGATTCGCCGGCACCGGCATCGAGCAGCCTGCCATTTGGGCGAGAGGCGTCGGTAACGCCACAGCGAATGTGACGCCGGTCTGCCGCAGACGCTCCCGATCGTTTGGTGTGGCGTAGATCCACCACCAGCCATTGCCCAGCTGATCCAAGACCAGCGGGCTTGCAGTCATCACCGCAGCATCGGGCACATTCTTCGCCCAGACCAGCGTGGGCAGTGGATCCGATCGTGTGGCTTGCACGCCGATCCACGCGCCCATCACCACAAGGGCAGACGCCAGCAAGAGCATCACACCGACCACGTGCCTGCGCATCGCTATATCGCCTGAGGTTTAGGGCTTCGAGGCGCCCACAACTGTTCGCGTATGGGCAGGTGTAGGAATCCCGCAATCACGGCAAGCACGACGCCGCCCCACCAAATGGGCAGGTAACTGCCCGTTGTTGCAAAGATCTGCCCGCCCAGCCATACGCCGAAAAACGCGCCAATCTGGTGAGACAAAAATACAAAGCCAAACAGCATGGAAAGATAACGATTGCCGAACATCACGCCCACAAGCTGTGCGGTAGGCGGTACGGTCGACAACCACAACACGCCCATGGCCGCGCCAAAGAGCAATACGCTTGCTGTTGATAGCGGCGCCAGAAGAAACACGGTGATCACCACTGCGCGTGCAAAATAAATGACCGACAAAAGCATTTTGCGCGACCAACGGCTGCAGAGTGATCCACTTAGATAACTTCCCACCACATTAAATAAACCAATCATGGCAAGGCCCCAACTGGCCACCGTTGCCGAGATGCCCATGTCGCTTAGGTACGGCGGGAAGTGCACCGTGATAAATGCCAGCTGAAAACCACAGACAAAAAACCCGCCGATCAATAACCAATAGCTGGAATGGCCAAAGGCCTGGGTCAAGGATTCGCGAAACGAGTTTGCGGTGGCCGTAGTGGTCGGCACCGCATGTTTATCGTTAGGCTTGGTGCGCAACGACAGTGCCAAGAGGGGTGTGGTCGCCATTGCGAAGGCCAGAATGAGAACTGCCGTGGCCCAGCCGTAGGCCTCGATGAAGGCTTGGCCCAGCGGCACGACCATGAACTGCCCTAGACTGGCCATGGCGGTAGCCAGCCCCATCGCCCAAGCCCGGCGCTCCACGGGCATCAACTGAGCAAACGCCGCAATCACGGTGTTGTGCCCAGCACCGCTCATGCCCAGACCGATCAGAATTCCCGTGGTCAATGTGAAGGTGGTGGGATCGCTGGACATGGTCATGGTCGCGAGGCCCACCGCAAACAGCACGCCGCCCCCGGCCAAGACTTTCCAGGGACCGAACCGATCCGATAAAGCACCTGCAATCGGCTGCCCAATGCCCCAGAACAAATTCTGAATCGCCATGGCAAAGGCAAATGATTCGCGGCCGAAATTAAACCCTAGCGGCCCTGAAACCGGATCTACAAATAATCCGAACGACGATCGCACACCAAAGGAGATCAAGCCGATAAGACAGCCACAGATCAACATGGCCCAAAGGGCAATGGTCATGGGATTGTGTTTGTTCATCAAGTAGCAATACCCAAAAATACAGCCAGATGCCGAGACACCGTCACCATGGTTTCATCCGATGCCCGACCAAACGGCGTGCCCACTTTGTCCCGGGGTATGGTCATGGGCTTATCAATCATGATCTGAGATAGTTTCTGAAGTTGATTGTGATCATTAGGTTCGATGGGGACTCGCAATAACGGTGCATCTACCAAGGCGCTGGTCAAAGGCAAAAGCGTCACGGAGGCATGTTTTGCAAACAGATTCGATTGAACCACAAGCGCAGGACGCGGTTTTCCATAGTCTCCGGGCAGGGCAACCCGAACCAAATCGCCACGCTTCATTCGGTCCATCCCGGTATCAAAGCGGCAGACGACTCCAGCAATCCCACCAACTCAGCATCGCCAGAGTCTGCCTTCGCCACCAACAACGATTGACGCCTGGCCTCCTTTGCGAAATTGGGCGAACGCGTATCAGGCACCCAAATCTGCAGAGGGCGAAGCCCCGCCGCACGCATGGCGTCACGGCGTTTTTTTACGCGAAGGGCGACCGGTGTTGGCATACAGGGGCTTTTACGCTGCGATTTTGTCTGGGGTGGATTTCGTAACATGTAACAGGCTAATCCTTTCGAAGCGGTCCTGCAAGCCCGAGACCTACCCCGAAGGCACGATCGACACCATCGGCCAGACGACCGATGGATCGATACAAAAATTATTCGATACGAACCCAGAAATCCCCAGGTTTAAAATTCCCGCCATGAT
>JBDLRC010000005.1:0-4268 GCA_039800265.1 Pseudomonadota bacterium | reverse complement strand
AAAACGTCGCGCGAACACGCGCGATCGCTACTTGCTCTTAGCTGATTTATGAGGGCAATTCTGCCGAGTGCAGTGGCCGTAAAGCGATAAGGCGTGCTCGGCCAAGGTGAAGCCCTTTTCCTTGGCGATGGCCCGCTGACGCTCCTCGATCTTGCTGTCGCAGAATTCTTCGACCAGGCCGCAGTCCAGGCAGACCAGATGATCATGGTGGCTGCCCTCATTGAGCTCAAACACCGCCTTGCCCGATTCAAAATGGCTGCGGGCCAAAATGCCCGCCTGCTCAAACTGCGTAAGCACCCGATAGACCGTCGCCAGACCGATATCGACCGACTCCGCCAATAAGGCACGATAGACGTCCTCGGCCGTCAGGTGACGGCTCGACGAACGGTGAAAAATATCCAAGACCTTGAGGCGAGGCGTGGTGACCTTCAGGCCGGTCGTTTTAAGATCGTGAACGATAGGCATGGGCCGTATCATAGCGGTCACAACCGAACTCGGGAACCTAAAACAACATGTCCATCCGCCCTACCCTATTTCGAACCCTTGCCGTGACTGCGCTCGCAGGTGTCTGGCTTACCGGCTGCGGCACCACGGAAAAAATGAAGCAGTTCACCGAGAACCCGCCGAATTGGCTCACCCCCTACCGAGCCGATATTGGTCAGGGCAACTTTGTATCCGAGTCGATGGCAGCACAGCTCAAACCAGGTATGAGCCGCGACCAAGTCCGCGCGATACTGGGTACGCCACTGCTGGTGGATCCGTTTCGTAACGATCGATGGGACTACGTATTCGATATCAAACGAGGCGATGGGCACAAAGAACGCCGCCGTTTTTCGGTCATGTTTAAAGATGATCAATTGGCCTCCTGGGGCGGCGACCCACTGCCCAAAGAAGGTGATGAAGGCATTCTTCCCTCGCGCCCAGCACGCTAACTCACTATGACAACATCTAAACCTGCACGTATTGCTATCTCGGGCGCCTCCGGCCGTATGGGCCGCATGTTGATTGAGGCTGTCCTGTCTGACCCCCATACCCAACTCGGTGCTGCGCTCGACATTGCATCCAGCCCAACCATCGGCAAAGACGCCGGCGAGTTCATGGGCCAGACCACCGGGGTCAAGATCACGGCACATGCCGATGAGGCCCTCGCCCACTGCGATGTGCTGATCGACTTCACCCGGCCTGCCGCCACACTGGAGTACCTGAATGCCTGCCGCACGCATGGCGTTCGTCCGGTGATCGGCACCACCGGCTTTGATGCACAGGGCCTTGCCGCGATTCAATCCTTTGCCCAGACGGTTCCCACTGTGCTTGCGCCTAACATGAGTGTCGGTGTGAACATCACACTAAAGCTTCTCGAGGCGGCGGGCCGCTACCTTGCGGAAGGCTTCGACATTGAGGTCATCGAGGCCCATCATCGGCATAAAGTCGACGCCCCCTCTGGTACGGCTTTGAAAATGGGGGAAGTGGTGGCCACTGCCGCCGGACGCGCATTGGCCGATGTGGCGCAATACACGCGCTACGGCCACACTGGCGAGCGTGACCCGAAAGCAATCGGCTTCTCGGTCATCCGAGGGGGTGACATTGTGGGGGACCACACAGTCTTGTTTGCGGGTACGGGCGAACGTATCGAAATCACACACAAGTCATCGAGCCGAGCCACGTATGCCCAAGGCGCGTTGCGCGCCGCAAAGTTTCTGATGAACAAACCTCATGGTCTGTTCGATATGCACGACGTGTTGGGCTTAACGAACTGACCAATATAGGCGGCTAAGCGCCAACACCTTATTGCCGAATCGCCTCTAAGACTTCCCGCTCCGTCAGCCATTCGGAAAGCACCTTCACCGGACCGCCGGATTTGGAATACACCAAATACAGCGGCACCCCGTTTCGGCCGAACCGTCCCAATTCAGCAGCAATGTCCGCATCGCGCCGGGTCCAGTCCGCCCGTAGCGCCACCACCCCTCGCTCGGCAAATGCCTTGGCGATGGTCTCGGTCTGCAAGACGCGCACCTTGTTGGCCTGACATGAGATACACCAAGTGGCCGTGAAGTCGACAAACACGGTCTTGCCCTGCGCCGCCAGTGTCTCTGCGAGACCCGGTGCCCAACGCTGCCATGCGATGCTGGCGTGCGAAGCGCTGGCCCCAGCCGTATCGCGCGTTGAGGCCCCCGTCGCAGACGATGCTGCATCCGTGGCGGCGGGCAACGACACCGGGGTCGGCGAGACCGCCGTTGTTCGTATCACTGCAAACACCATTGCAGCAGTGGCTGCCAAAGCAAGTAGCCATGTGGCCACACCTGCGCGGCCATGCTGAATGTTGCCGTAGCACCAGAGCACCAGGGCCAGCAGAACCGATGCCATGAGCGCCGAAAATACAGCGCCTGGGCCCAACAAATCAGCCAGCACCCAGAGCAGCCAGCTCGCGGCCATCAACATTGGGAAGGCCATCAACTGCTTGAATCGCGCCATCCAGGCACCGGGTCTGGGCAGCTGCGCCAGCAGGCCCGGCCACGAGGCCAGCACGATGTAAGGAAGGGCCATTCCCAGACCAAGCGCAGCAAAGACCACCAGCGTCTGAGCCACCGTCGCAGTGGCCGTAAATCCGATGGCACTGCCCATGAACGGCGCCGTGCAGGGCGACGCCACCACCACGGCCAACACCCCAGACGCAAAGGATCCCACAGGCCCCGATGATGCGCCCGCGCGCTGCGCGAACTCCAGATTCGCGGCCTTCACGCCCAAGAGACCGAGCTCGAATACACCAAACAAATTGACAGCGATCAAGACAAACAACAACACGAGAAGCATGACGACCCAAGGGCTCTGAAGCTGAAACCCCCAGCCGATGGCCTCACCCGCAGAACGAAGCGCAAGCAAGAGCCCAGCAAGCGCGATGAAACTCAACACCACGCCAAGAGAAAACACCAATGCCTGCGAAAGCGCTTTCGTACGTGAATGGGCGGCCTGCGCAAAGGACAATACTTTTAAGCCAATCACAGGAAAGACGCAGGGCATAAGATTAAGAATCATGCCGCCCAGCAATGCACCACCGACGGCGGCCCACAATGCGGCATCCCACTTGCCGGCAGATGTCGCCACCGGGGGCGCAGCCTGGGCTGCAGTCATGCCCGCATTGACCACCTCGACCTCCGCTGGGGCAGGCGTTGAGACCAGCTGCGCGCGCCAGGCAACCGGCGGCTGTCCCACTGCTGCCCACAGGCCCTCTACGGACTGCGATTTGCGTACGGCCTCTAATGCAGCCGCAGGGGACTCTCCGAGCGCAATATCCAGACGCCAGCCCTCGGCGGTCCGAGCGAGCCGCTGGGCGGACGCCGGAGAAATCAGCCCCTCAAGATAGGGGTAAAAAAATCCGGCGACTTCGCTGGCGGTTCCCGACCAGGTAAGCGACAACGTCTTATCGGAAAGGTGTACCTTGGGGCTGCGCACCCCGTCTTTTTGCGGAATCTGCGAGCGCGCAGCACCAAAGCGTGGTGCATCCATCGAGGGCTGCTGTGCCTTGGCATCGGAGACGACAGGCAGCCGTAACGCCAGCAGGGCATCGCCAGGAATGCACACATCTTTGCAGACCAGCCAGCTCGCTTTCGCTACAAGACGCACCTCGCGGTCGGTCAGTCCACTAGGCACGGTGAGATCCACCGGCAACACAACCTCACCCTCGTAACCAAAGTTTGCAAGCGGACCGACCGCAAGCCGCTTCGGAGCGGGCCACTGAATGGGGCCGGCCTTCCATCCAGGCGGCAGCTGCCACTCCAGCTGGGTCGGCAGGCCGGAGTCACCGGGGTTGCGCCAATAGGTGTGCCAGTGCGGATCGTGCACAAGCCTGAGGCCCACAGTGATCGTCTGCCCAGGCACAACGGCATTTTTCTCGGCGATCAGTGCCGCCTGAAGCTCGCCGGCACGCGTGAGCCCCTCACGCGGGCTGTCCGCCTGCGCAGCAGACTGCGCCTTTTCCAAAAGCCCCTGGGCCATCGCCGGGGTGCTCAGTGCCAAACAGGCCACCCATATCCATTGCAAAAATTTCATAGCCGCGATTATCCGATGCCTCGCCAAATTGCTACCATTGCCCCCATGCTCTCTGACCTTAGCGCCCTGGCCGAAAAAACCGATGCGTTGGTTGCCGTTGTCGACCAACTGCGCCAGGAGAACACCCGTCTTCGCAACCAGATCGCCCAACTCTCCAATGACCAGCGCGGCCTGCAAGACCGTTTAAATGCCGCAGCCACCAAACTCCAAGGTCTCCTTGA
>JBDLRC010000004.1:0-4059 GCA_039800265.1 Pseudomonadota bacterium | reverse complement strand
ATGCTGCGGCACCCTCGCCGAAAAACTCCAGGTAAGCCGAGACAACACGCTCTTTGCGTAAAAACTCGGTGAGTGCCAGCACCACATCGGTGGCCGTGATACCTGCCTTCGGTCTGCCGGTCAGCTCAACGCCCACGATGTCCGGCAGGCGCATCCATGATGCCCGACCCAGCATGACGGTCTCTGCCTCGAGACCACCGACTCCGATCGCAATGACGCCCAGAGCGTCGACCATGGGCGTATGGCTATCGGTGCCCACCAGCGTATCGGGATAGGCCACGTTGTTGTCGACCTGAATCACTGGCGACATACGCTCTAAATTGATCTGATGCAAGATGCCGTTACCCGGAGGTATGACATCGACATTACGAAACGCCTTGCGGGTCCACTCGATAAAGTGGAATCGATCTTCATTGCGTCGCTCTTCGATGGCGCGGTTTTTTTCAAAGGCTTGGGGGTCAAACCCGCCACACTCCACGGCCAGGGAGTGGTCCACCACCAGCTGGGTGGGCACTACCGGATTGACCAGTGCCGGATCGCCGCCTTTTTCGGCGATTGCATCGCGCAGGCCGGCCAGGTCTACGAGTGCTGTCTGGCCAAGAATGTCGTGGCAGACCACGCGCGCAGGAAACCACGGAAAGTCGAGTTCTCGCTTGCGCTCGATGAGCTGCTTGAGCGAGTCGGTGAGGGTGGACGGATCACATCGACGCACCAGGTTTTCGGCCAGCACCTTCGAGGTGTAGGGCAGCGCGTCATAGGCGCCCGGTGCAATATCGTCGACGGCCTGTCGGGCGTCGAAGTAGTCAACCTTGGTACCGGGAAGGGGCTTGCGATAGGCAGTGTTCACAGCAGGGGTTCCTCCGAGCCGCCTGCCGTGGTCATGCAGGCGGACGATGTGATGGTTATTTACGTTTGTCGATGGGCACGAATTTCTGATCTTCGGGGCCGGTGTAATTAGCGCTTGGCCGAATGATCTTGCCGTCTTCGCGTTGTTCAATCACATGGGCACTCCAGCCCGATGTGCGCGAGATAACAAAGAGCGGTGTGAACATCGCGGTGGGTACACCCATCATGTGGTAGCTCACGGCCGAGAACCAGTCCAGATTCGGGAACATCTTCTTGGCGTCCCACATGACTGACTCAAGCCGCTCTGCAATGTTGAACATCTTCATGTCGTTGGCCATCTGTGACAGCTTTCGGGCGACCTCTTTGATGCATTTATTACGCGGGTCGGCAATCGTGTACACGGGGTGGCCAAAACCGATCACGACTTCTTTGTTCTCGACGCGGCGACGGATATCGGCCTCGGCCTCGTCGGGTGTGTTGTAGCGTTTTTGCACCTCGAAGGCGACCTCGTTTGCGCCGCCGTGCTTGGGGCCGCGCAGCGCGCCGATCGCGCCGGCGATGCAAGAGTGAAAATCGCTGCCGGTGCCTGCAATCACACGCGCCGTAAATGTTGACGCATTGAATTCGTGCTCTGCATACAGAATCAGAGATGTGTGCATGGCCTGTACCCACTCCTTGGGCGCTGGCTTGCCGTGCAGCAGGTGCAGGAAGTGTCCGCCGATAGAGTCATCATCGGTCTCGACATCGATCATCTTGCCGTTGTGGCTGTAGTGGTACCAATAGAGCAGCATGGAACCCAATGAGGCCATCAGCCGGTCGGCAATGTCACGTGCACCGGGTGCACCATGGTCGTCTTTTTCGGGCAGCACGCATCCCAGCGCTGAGACGCCGGTGCGCATCACATCCATTGGATGGCTTGACGCCGGCATGGACTCCAGCACCTGAAGCACATTGGCCGGAATGCCGCGCAGTGATTTCAATTTCTTTTTGTACCCGGCCAACTCGGCGCGGTTGGGCAGCTTGCCGTGAACCAACAGATAGGCGATCTCCTCGAATTCGCAGACGTCGGCAAGGTCAAGAATGTCGTAGCCACGGTAGGCCAGATCGTTGCCTGTGCGGCCGACGGTGCATAACGCAGTGTTACCTGCGGTCACGCCCGAGAGGGCCACCGATTTTTTGGGTTTGGGTGTGGCAAGGGGTGCATCTTTGCTCATGAACAGGCCTCGTGAGGGATCAACGTAATAGGAAATGAAGCGACTCGGGTGTGCCGATGTCGTGGGTTATTTTTTCTGAAACAGGGCATCGAGTTTGTTCTCGAAATCCCAGTAACCGATGGCGTCGTAGAGTTCTTGCCGCGTCTGCATGAGGTCCACGACATTTTTCTGCGTACCGTCGCGGCGTACCGCTTCATAGACGGCTTGCGCGGCCTTGTTCATGGCCCGGAAGGCCGACAGCGGATAAAGCACCATGGCGACATCGGCGCTACGCAGTTCGTCCACGGTGTAAAGCGGTGTGGAGCCGAATTCGGTAATGTTGGCCAGCACCGGAACCTTCACGGCCTTGGCAAAGTCTTTGTACATCGACAGCTCGGTCATGGCCTCGGGGAAGATGGCATCGGCACCGGCCTCAACGCAGGCACATGCCCGATCAATCGCAGACTGCAGGCCCTCGACGGCGAGTGCATCGGTGCGGGCCACGATCACGAAGTCGGCGTCCGTTTTTGCATCGACGGCGGCGCGAACGCGGTCCACCATTTCATCTTGGGTCACGATCGCCTTGCCGGGCCGGTGGCCACAGCGTTTAGCGCCCACCTGATCTTCGATGTGCATGGCGGCGGCACCGAACTTGATCATCGACTTTGTGGTGCGGGCGATATTGAATGCCGAGGACCCAAAACCGGTGTCGACATCGACGAGAAGGGGGGTGTCGCAGACATCGGTGATGCGGCGGACATCGGTCAACACATCGTCCAGGCCGGAGATGCCCAGGTCAGGAAGCCCGAGGGATCCGGCGGCCACGCCGCCGCCGGAGAGGTAGATGGCTTTAAAGCCTGCCCGCTTGGCCAACAATGCGTGGTTGGCATTGATCGCGCCGATGATCTGTAGTGGTTTTTCTGAGGCCAGGGCGTCACGAAAGCGACGCCCGGCCGATGCATTCGGCTGCGACATGGTTCTCTCCCTGATTGAGTGCCCATCCAAAACCGGGTGTGGCCCTGAACGGTGGAACAACGTGTAGTGGAGTCAACGATACCCCTGCCGCACGGGTCTGAGAATGCGTTTTTTTGCGTCGAGCCTTCGTGATTTGCGAAGGCTCGACGCTTTGGGTAGAGTCCCCGCATGTTTACCCCGAGCAAAGACGATGTCCGGCGATTTTTTTGCACCGCCTGGGCGAAGCACCTGGCCCAGGCCCCCCTGGAGCCGATCGAGGGGCTCGCCGTGGATTGGATCGTGCAGCACCCGGAGTACCACGACGACCTGGACGACATCGAGAAGGCGGTGACGGCCGATTACGGCGTTGATCAGGGCCGCACGAATCCGTTTTTGCATCTTTCGATGCATCTGTCGATTGAGGAGCAGCTCTCGATTGATCAGCCTCCGGGAATCCGCGGGGCCTTTGATCGTCTGGCCCAGCGGCTCGACAGCCGGCATGAGGCTATGCATGCGGTGATGGAATGTCTTGGCGAGGTGCTGTGGCGGGCCCAGCGCGATTCAGCCCCCGTCGACGGGGCGGCCTATGTCGAGGCGGTGAACCGTCGTGCGCAGCGATAAGCCGCTCAATCCGCAGCGGGTCGATTTCATCTCGCTGAAATTACTGCTTGCAATTGCCCAGAGCGGATCGATCACCAAGGCGGCCGAGAGCCTGCACCTCGCCCTCGGCGCCGCGAGCACCCGCATTCGTGATCTCGAAGAACGGATGGGCGTGGCCTTGCTGGTGCGTCATGCGCGTGGGGTAAGGTTCACCGAGGCCGGCAGCGCAGTATTGCACCATGCGCGCTCCATCGAACGCGAACTGGCCCAGATGGAATTCGA
The DNA here is from genome assembly GCA_039800265.1 of Pseudomonadota bacterium. Lineage (GTDB taxonomy): Bacteria > Pseudomonadota > Gammaproteobacteria > Burkholderiales > Burkholderiaceae_A > Lacustribacter. The sequence continues at coordinate 184 of JBDLRC010000004.1, read as the reverse complement.
GGTCAGTGACTTTGCGGCGGGCATCACGGGCCATGTGCGGATTGTGGCCAACGCGAGCTCGATCGCCACAGTCTTGCCTGCGGATTTGACGGCCTTTCTGAAACGGCATCCACGTGTGCGGATTGATTTGTCCGAGCACACGAGCCGTGACATCCAGCAACTCGTTTCGGATGGGGATGCTGAC
>JBDLRC010000003.1:0-3763 GCA_039800265.1 Pseudomonadota bacterium | reverse complement strand
AAGCATCACGAAATAGTCATAGTTTTTCGGATGCAGCAGCCGTGCTTTGTGTTGCCCGTGACGGATCACGATTTTGTCGCCATCGGCCAGTGAGGTCAGGGCCTGCATGTCGCAATGCAGGCTTGTGCCCGCGCCGTCGTTGACCACGACCTGCACCTCTACGGTTTCAGGAAGCACGATGGGGCGACTCGACAATGCCTGGGGTGCTACCGGTACAAGCGTAATACCCGGGAGTGTTGGGTGAAGAATCGAGCCAAGCGCAGAGAGCGCGTACGCTGTGGATCCGGTGGGCGTGGACACGATCAGTCCGTCGGCGCGAAGGGTCTGCAGATAGTGACCATCCACAAAAATCTCAAGCTCGACCATACGGCTGATTTCGCCACGGCTGATGACGGCGTCGTTCAATGCAGGGGCATCGAATACTGCGGTTCGGCTTTTGCTCTCTGGTGTTTTTCGCATCACTGAGACCTGCAGCATTCCTCGGTTTTCTTCGATGAAGTCGCCTTTCAGAACGCCGGGCAATTCCGAGTCCACCTGCGAGATGTCTAAATCGGTCATGAATCCGAGCCGCCCTTGGTTGATACCGATTAGGGCAATCCCGTAGGGGGCAAGCTGGCGGGCCACACCGAGCAGCGTGCCATCCCCTCCAAGGATGACCGCGAGGTCAATGGTCGTGGTGAGCGTGCCCAGATCGGCAATGCCCGTTACTTCAGAGGCCGCTAGGCCAGCACGCTGCGCCGTGTCCGCCTCAACCCAAATCTCGGCCCCACAGGCCCTGACACAGGCGATGATCCGACGCAGGGGCGCCTCTAACCCCTCGGTTTTTGGCCGTCCGAATAGCCCGATACGTTTGAAGGGTGTCTGGGCGCTGCGCATGGCCTGCATTACACCATAGGAGCCCGGTTGGGGAATAATCCGGTCTATGCTGGATGAACGATCACGAACCCTCCTTAAAACGCTGATTGAGCACTACATCGCCGATGGGCAACCTGTCGGCTCGCGTGCGCTGTCGAAGTTCTCGAGTCTTGATTTGTCGCCTGCCACGATTCGCAACGTGATGGCGGATTTGGAGGAGATGGGCCTGGTGGCCAGTCCTCACACCTCGGCCGGCCGTATTCCAACGCCGAAGGGCTACCGACTTTTTGTGGATAGTCTTCTGACCGTCCAGCCGATTGCACCGACGCAGGCGGCCTTGTTGGAGGGCCAGCTTCAGGCCGATGCGCCACAGCGCGTCATGACCCATGCGGCACAGCTTTTATCCAACCTTTCGAGCTTTGCCGGCGTGGTGGTGACACCGAAACGGGCGGGGGTGTTTCGCCACGTGGAGTTTCTGCGTCTGGGTGATCGACGCGTGCTGTTGATCGTGGTCAGTCCCGAGGGCGATGTCCACAACCGGATTTTGCAGACCGACCGGGATTACTCGCCCTCCGAGCTCACCGAGGCGGGCAATTACATCAATGTAAATTTTGCGGGTCTGGATTTTGAGGCCGTTCGTGTTCGGCTTCGGGCCGAACTGACTGAGATTCGCGACAACATCTCGATGCTTATGAAGCTGGCGATGGAGACTGGTGAAGACGTGTTTAAAGCGCCGGAAGATGAGGTCTTGGTCTCGGGTGAGCGTCGCCTGCTGGATGTCTCGGATCTGTCGGACAACATGAGTCGGCTGCGCCGCCTCTTTGAAATGTTTGAGCAAAAGACTTCACTTGCACGATTGCTCGACGCCTCGACCCGTGGCCAGGGTGTCCAGATCTTTATCGGCGGTGAGTCTGAGTTGGTGCCCATCGAGGAACTTTCGGTGGTGGCCGCCCCCTATGAAATCGATGGCCGTGTGGTGGGCACACTTGGTGTGATTGGTCCCACGCGCATGGCCTACGAACGTGTGATACCGATCGTAGACATCACTGCCAAACTCCTCTCGACAGCCCTGAGTCAGCCCGGCCATGCCCCGCACGGCTAACGTTTCCTTATTTCCTCCATGCTCCCTCTAAAAACCGAACCGGATTACGCCCACGGCACGCCACTTAAAACAGGCGTGTTACTGATCAACCTGGGCACGCCTGATGCCCCCGATGCGCCGGCACTGCGGCGTTATCTCAAAGAATTTTTGTCGGACCCACGTGTGGTCGAGATACCGAAATTCATCTGGTGGCCGATACTGAATTTCATTATTTTGAATGTTCGGCCGAAGAAGTCTGCGGTGAAGTACGAGTCGATTTGGATGAAAGAGGGCTCCCCCTTGCGCGTTCACACGGAGCGCCAGACCGCGATGGTGAGCGCACTCCTGAAGGAGCGCGGCCTGGATGTTCACGTCGCCTATGCGATGCGGTACGGAACACCCAGCATCGCGAGCGTGATGGAGTCGATGCGTGCGCAGGGCCTGCGGCGGCTGTTGGTGGTGCCCATGTACCCCCAATACTCGTCGAGTACAACGGCCACCGCATTCGATGTGGTGCTCAATGAGGTGGGACGCATGCGCAATCAGCCGGATCTCCGCCTTGTCCGCAGCTTTCATGATTACGACCCGTACATCGCAGCCTTGGCAGCGCAGGTCGAGCGGCATTGGGCATCCCATGGCCGTGGCGATCTTCTGCTGTTCAGTTTTCATGGTGTGCCAAAGTTTTCGCTTCTAAAAGGCGACCCCTACCATTGCGAGTGCCATAAGACGGCCCGTCTGATCGCTGAAAAGCTCGGGTTGTCGCCGTCGCAGTGGAAGCTCTCGTTTCAGTCCCGATTCGGCAAGGCCGAATGGCTCAAGCCCTATACGTCGGAGGTGTTGGAGTCATTACCGGCGCAGGGCGTGAAGACCCTGGATGTCATGTGCCCTGGCTTTCCCGCGGACTGCTTGGAGACTCTGGAAGAAATCGCCATGGAGGGCAAGGAGGAGTTTTTGCATGCGGGGGGGCAGGACTATCGTTACATTTCGTGTGTCAACGATGATGAACATGCCATGCATGCCCTCGCAGATCTAGTGCAGATGAATCTGTTGGGCTGGCCGGTTCAGCGCAACGATGCACCAGATGCAAGCGTGTTGAACCTTCAGCGTGCACGCGCGCTCGAGCTCGGCGCAAAGCAGTAAGCGATTACGCCAGCAAATGGCGTAGTGCCAAGGCGGATCGCATTGGCATGGTTGTTGCTGTGAGGCAGGTCAGGCGCAAGCCTTCCCTGATTAACCTCTTTCCTCGCAACGGAGCACAGCATGCAATCGAATCGCAGAAATTTTCTCTCGAAAGGCGCCACCGTGGGTGCCGTTGGGGCCACGACGCTCGGCTTTCCCATGATCGCAAAGGCACAGCAGACGTTTAACTGGAAAATGACGAGTGCCTACCCCAAGGGCTCTCCGTTTTATATGGAGGGACCCGGAAGTGCCACCGATCTAGCTCGCCGCATCACTGAAATGTCCAACGGGCGTTTGCGTATCCAAGTCTTTGGTGCGGGTGAATTGGTGCCTGCATTCGAAGGCTTTGATGCTGTGCGTGCTGGTACGGTCGAGATGAACCATGCGAACAGTTATTTCTGGACCGGCAAGACCTTTGCGGCCCAGTATTTCACCGCCGTTCCGTTCGGACTGAATTTCCAGGGCATGAATGGGTGGCTCTACGATGGGGGTGGTATTGGGTTGTGGCACGAGGTCTATGATCCGTTCGGCATGATTGCCTTCCCTTGCGGGAATACGGGCGTGCAGATGACCGGCTGGTTTAAAAAAGAAATCAAGTCTGTCGCCGACTTAAAAGGACTCAAAATGCGGATTCCGGGCCTCGCGGGT
>JBDLRC010000002.1:0-2665 GCA_039800265.1 Pseudomonadota bacterium | reverse complement strand
AGCCACGAGATAAAAACGGCCGCCACGTCCGACGAGAGATGCTATTGCAAAAGGCGCCAATGGCATCCCCATCACGCCGGCCGCGATCGTGAATGCCTTGTATGGAATCGGCGAAAAACCGGCGATAAATACAGCCCAAAATCCCCACTCATCAAACCAAACCTTCGCGGTTTCAAATGCGCCCGCATAACTCGACTGCAATAGCCATGGCTCGATCGCAGAGAAAAATACGGCGCCGATCCAGTAACCAAACAGACCGCCCGCCACGGATGTGACGGTCGTGATCGTGGCAAACCACCAGGCCCGATCTGGGCGCGCCAGACTCATGGGGGCCAGCATGACATCCGGAGGAATAGGGAAAAAAGACGACTCTGCAAAGCTCAAGGTGCCAAGAATCCATGGGGCACGCCGATGACGGGACCACTGCATAACACGCAAATAAAGTGCAGAAAAAAGTCGCATGCTTAAATTATCGGCGATTTCATTGACCGCAATGGCTGCGCTTTACAATAGTCCGCATGTCGCATGTCCTGACGTTGGATCACCGCAGCGCTTTTCGCCTGGGCTGCCGCTCGGCCTTGGGCGTTCCCGCCGCCGTGTTGCTGGCGGGCATGATCGGTTTCGGTGCTCTTGGCCATGCCAGTGGCATCGGGTTGGGGCTCACCACGTTCACCAGTTTTTTCATGTATGCCCTGCCCGGCCAGGTCGTCTTCGTCGAGATGGTGGCCATGGGCGCCTCAGGCGTGGCCACCGTCATCGCCACTGCGCTGACCGCTGCACGTTTTCTCCCCATGACGCTCACACTTGTGCCGCAGATTCCGCATGCCGATCGCACAGCATCTCTGTACGCCAAGGCCCACCTCATTTCCATGACCAGCTGGGCCGTCATGATGCGCGAATTCGGCGCAATACCCCCCGACCGACGGCTCGCATTTTTCACCGGATTTGGGCTGGTCTGCTGGTCAGTCGGCATTCCCGGAACTGCGCTCGGGTATCTGATTGCTGGGCACGTGCCTACGCCCGTCACCATTGGACTGGTGCTGATCAATCCATTGTTTTTCTTGTTGAGTTTTGCAGAGGTACGCTTACTGGCCAGTCGACTGGCCATTGTCTTCGGCGGCATCAGCGGACCATTGGTCTACCAATGGTCTCCCAGTTGGAGCATTCTGATCTGCGGACTGGTAGGTGGCACACTGGCGTTCTGGATCGAAGGCCGCTTGCGCCCTACCAAACCGTCGCCGCCCTCGCGCGGCCATTGACCGAGGTTACGTCACACGCATGGAATCATTGCTTTCAATGAGCGCGCAGACCCCCATCGGGTTATGGGTGATTCTGATCTTGGCATCGTTAGGCACCTATGCGTGGCGGGCACTCGGCGTGCTGCTGTCTGGCAAACTCAACGAGGGTTCACCCATGTTTCGCTGGGTATCCTGTGTCACCTACGCGATGGTGGCCGCACTGGTCGTGCGTATCATCGTGCTGCCCATCGGGGTCTTGGCCCAGGTGCCCCTGTCGTATCGACTCCTCGCAACGGGCACCGCATTGGGTATTGTTTTGTTTAAGAAAGATGGCTTCGTACCGGCCATCGTGACCGGCACGCTTTTGATCACCCTGCTGTCGTGGCTCGGTTGATCCACGATCGCCCAGCCGAGATGGTCTATGCCTGACGGCTGTACACCGTGCGACTGGGAAATGGAATCTCAATGCCCCGCGCATCAAATTCATTTTTCAACCGACGCTGAAACTCGCGGCGCACCGGACCCTGCTCTGAAGGCTGAACTTTAAAGCGGCAACGTAACAGTACGGCAGAGTCTGCCAGCTGCTCTACGCCCATCAGTTCGACCGTATCGAGCACCTTGGGACCAAATTCGGGATCTTGTCGCAGCTGGGTGCTGATCTCGCGAATGACGTCTTGCACGTGGTCAAGATTCTCTTGGTAAGCCACACCCACATCAATGAGCGCAAAACCATATTCACGGCTGCGATTGGTGACCGTTGCAATAATTCCATTCGGCACATAGTGCACGGCACCCTCCAGGTCGCGCAGACGCACGTAACGCAGGGTCACCTCTTCCACCACACCGGTCTTCCCGCCAACTTCCACGCTATCGCCCACACGAATCTGGTTCTCGAGCAACATTACAAATCCTGTGAAGTAATCTTTCACCAGACTCTGGGCACCGAAACCCACGGCTAGACCGGCTACGCCCGCGGTGGCCAGAATAGGGGCGATCGAAATGCCGATCTCGGACAACACCAACATGATCGTGACTGCCGCGATGACCACGGTGGCGATATACCGCGCAACCCGCATCAGGGTCTCGATGCGTTTGCGCTCTTCTTCGTTGGATTGGGTTCGGGCCATCTGCGTGTTCAAGGCCCGCAGCAGTCGTGCCGAGAGTCGAACCAGCAGCCAAGCGAGCAACAGGATCAAAATGACATTGGTCAATGCCACCAGGGCCTTGGCCCATGCCGGCAACTCCACGCCGATCTGACTGACTAAAAAGCGCTCAACGGTTTCTTTCACAGTATGAAAATTTGCCTTTTATTGAAAGTTTCCAGCATTCCGGGCGGCCTGATGCCCTAGATGTTGCTGCGCAAAAGTACAATGCCTTAGGTCGTAAAGGGTACGTCCGAATCCCAAAGAATGCCCACGACCCCCACC
>JBDLRC010000001.1:0-4937 GCA_039800265.1 Pseudomonadota bacterium | reverse complement strand
GCCCGATCACGGCTTGCGCCCGTGCTTGGGTTTTAATCCAGCACTGCCTCCCCCGTAACGACTGCCACCACTCAGCAAAGCCATTCATACGCCCCAAACCACGGCAACATTTTTTTTCTCGGCAGCGGTCAGCATGTCCAACAACGGGAAGGCGCGTTGTGAGAGCCCCACCGGCAATTCCTTGCCGGATGCCTCGCCCTGGCGGACCGCCTCATCGTGCTGGGACATTCTGGCCTGATCCTGTTGTTTTGTGCGCTCTATTGCATTTGCCAACGCTTCACGCATGCGGGGCACCTGCTCTTCCGTAAAAATTCCTTTGGGGGAAAATTCAACACCCATTGCAGAAAACACCATTTTCATGACCGGTTCGGTCATGAAAAATGCGCCCGCAGCCTTGCTTTTGAATTCAATGATCACGTTACACTGCTCCTGATGAACGCGATGAATAGTGCCTTTATTTTAGTGCCTCGCTTGCCAGGCCCCAAGCGCGGGATGTGGATGATGGCAGTGCTCTGCAGTCTGCTCATGGCCTGCACACCGGCCCTCAACTGGCGCGAAGTACGAAACGACGATGCGGGATGGAAAGCACTGTTTCCCGCCAAACCCGTCGAGGCTACGCGGCCCCTTCCGATGCCCAACGCCAAGAGCCCAATGGCCCTGACGCTGCGCTCGGCACGCATTCAAAACACGCTGTTCGCCGTCGGTGTGGTCCCGGAGGGATCGGCTGACGTTCGGAGTGCACTTGAGGATGCGATGCTCACAAACATCCGTAGCCAGGCCAATGATGTCCGGCGGCGTACCTTGATGATCAACGGACATCCGGCAGTCGAGTTAGGCGCTAAGGGTCTCATGCTGATTGACCCTGTGAAGCCTGCTGTGCCCGCCCGGCTCTTTATGCGCTCTCTGGTCGTGCCGGCTACGGCAGGCTTGCCGCGTCGTGTTTTGGAAATTATCGCGGTTGGCCCCGAAACAGAACTCACCGAGGAACAGGCCCGGCAGTTTATCGAATCCCTCGCGTTGCTGGGCCAGTAATCCACATGCAGGTCAGTACTTCTCGGGACTACCGGGTTCTTCAGGTGTTCTTGCCCTTCGCGGCCGCCTACCTCCTGTCGTATGCCATGCGGTCCATCAATGCAGTGCTTTCGGGGCCGCTCACGGAAGAGTTGTCCCTGACCGCTGCGGAACTGGGATTTTTATCGGGGGGTTATTTTTTAACCTTTGCGTTGATGCAGATCCCACTGGGTGCATTGCTGGATCGCAAAGGCCCAAAGGCGATTGAAGTCACGCTTTTGGTGTTCGCTATTTTGGGCTGTTTGATCAGCGGGCTTGCCACCAACTTTTTCTGGCTATGGATCGGTCGGGCGATGATTGGTATCGGAGTATCAGCCTGCCTGATGGCGTCCTACCAGGCCTACCGCGTTTGCTTTAAGCCTGAACAGCAGACCAGCCTGGCCGCATTGATGCTGATGGTGGGATCCTTCGGGGCGCTGGTCTCGACCGTGCCAATCGAATGGGCCCTGCCGATCATTGGCTGGCGTGGTGTATTTCTCATTTCAGCGTTTCTCTTCTTGGCAACAACCATTGGATTGTGGGTGCTGTTGCCCGCCATGCCCGACCCCGCGCCCAATGCCTCCGCCTTTTGGCGCGACACGTTTTCGGGCGCAAAGCAGGTGTTCTTTCACCCCGAGGTTCAACGGCTGATTCCGTTCTCAATTTTTACCCATGGCGGCTTTCTCGCGATTCAAGGACTCTGGATGGGGCCCTGGCTTCGCGTAATCGATGGCCAGCCGTCAAACCATGCAGCAACTGGGCTTCTCATCCTTGGCATCGTGGTGATGTTTTCTCACATGGCCATGAGCGTAGTCAGTCTGAGGTTTGATCGATGGGGCTGGTCACTGGATCGGGTGCTGATCGTGGGTTCGGTAGCCATGTTATTTTTTTCTGGCTGCGCAGTATTCGATCTATGGGGCAACAGCCTGTTTGGCTGGTCGCTGATGTTTATCACCACGGCCGTAACATCGGCAAGCTACGCCAAAGTCAGTCTCGCATTCCCTGTTCATATGGCAGGCCGCGCCAATACAGGCATTAACTTTATTGTGTTTGTAGGCGCATTTTTGGTGCAATGGGGCATGGGGATCGTGGCCGATGCCATCGCGCAGTTCGGCACAACAGAATCAGAGAGTCTGCGCGGTGCCTTTATTGTTTGGCTGGTTACCCAAGCCCTCGCATTGCTATGGCTGATCCGGCCAGCCCTGCGATCAGGCAAATCCAACGCCTTCTGATTTACCCAAGCTCTGTCGCTCGATGCATTTCAATGGCCTGGGCTACATGCGATTCATGAATGGATGAATCATCGTTTAGGTCTGCAATTGTTCGGGCCACACGAAGCGTACGGTGCCAGGCTCGGGCGCTCCATCCCCAGCGCTGTGCGGCCTGATGCATCAGTGCCTGACCGGCCGAGGTAAGCACTGCAACACGGTTTAACTCTGCAACAGAGAGACGGCAGTTGAGTCTGCCTTGTCGGGCACGCTGCCGATGATGTGCAGCATCAACCTGAAGCGCGATCTCGGCCGACGTCAATGCTTGCCGTTCAACCACCAAACCCTGGTGGGGTACGGCATGCAGTTGCACAGCAAGATCAAAGCGATCCATCAGGGGGCCTGAAATCCTCGCGCGATAGCGTTCCACACGCTCTGTTGGGCAACGACAGGCACGCTTAGCATTACGGACTCCAAAGAATCCACAGGGGCAGGGATTCATGGCTGCTACGAGCATCACATCAGCCGGGAAGGTGACCCGTTCACGCACGCGCGCAATGCGTACCTCGGCGGTCTCTAACGGTTCACGCAGGCTCTCAAGAGCATCACGTGCAAATTCGGGGAGCTCATCTAAAAAGAGCACGCCATGATGGGCTAACGAGATTTCGCCAGGCCTTACCGTCTGCCCACCCCCAATCAACGCCCGAGATGGCGTGGTGTGATGGGGTGCGCGGTAGGGCGGCCGGCGCCACATCGCCAGTTCTAAACTCTGATCAATGCTCTTGATAGCAGCAACTTCGCGTGCGTCTTGAAGCGAAAGATCGGGAAGTAATGTTGGCAATCGTTGCGCAATCATGGACTTGCCCACACCCGGCGGACCGAACATAAGCAAATTGTGTCGGCCGGCCACTGCAACAATCGCAGCTGATTTTGCAGCATCCTGGCCGATGATGTCCGACCAATCCTGCTCACCGACAGTCCCCACGGGGTCTGAATCGATGGCGGTGGGCAATAAGAATTCCTGTTTGCGTTCGATGCACGCCACGACATCGCAAAGCGAGGCCGCAAACAAAAGATTTTGGCGTTGGGTCAGTGAAGCCTCGGCCCGATTGGCCAGTGGCAATACCAGCCGCTTCGTTTTTTCATCAGGTGTGACGCCATCGGATGCCAATGCAAATACAGCGCGCACCGGCAACAATGTGCCGGTCATCGAGAGTTCGCCCACAAATTCGAACTCTTGCAGAGCATGTAACGACACGCGATGACTCACCTGCTGACTAGCCAACAAAATGCCGATGGCGATTGAAAGATCGAATCGACCAGAATCCTTCGGTAAATCGGCGGGAGCGAGATTCACGGTGACCCGGTACGATGGAAATTCAAAGCCAGAGTTCACGATCGCAGCCCGTACTCGCTCACGCGATTCGCGAACCGCGGCATCGGGCAGGCCCACAATTGAAAAACTGGGAAGCCCCCGGGCCAGATCCACCTCCACCCGAATCGGGATGACCGTCAGTCCGGTGATGGCCCGGGAATAAAGAATCGAAAGCGCCATGGGGCGCTACTGTGGCGTTGCTCTACCGAAGTTTCTATCGAACAAAAGCGGTCGGCCACACGGAGGGTGGGCCCGCGACCGGCGGAAAAGATGCCAACGGCTATGGCTTGCCGGCTTTTTGAGCCTCTAGGTCGGCGACCCGTTTTTCAAGAACCGAGAGTTTCTCCAAGGCACGAGAGAGCATTTGCGACTGAATATCAAAGTCCTCTCGTGTGACCACATCCATCTTATTGAGGGCCGCCGAGAGGGCCGACTTCATGTGCTTTTCCACGTCGCCTGCAGGGGAATTCTTGATGACCTCTTTGACCTTGTCTTGCAGGTCAGAGAAGGCCTTGGGCAGGGGGGGCAGTGATGAAAACGGTGACTTGTTCATGCGAATGAATTTAGCACGGCCGTTTTGCACTGAATACCCTTTCCCCCTCGCATGATCATTTTTGGTGCATGACTTGCATCAAAAGTGTGCGAATTGGGTCCGGGCTTGCCACAGATTGAGTCAAGTACACCGCCAAACCCCCGATTTAGCCGCTCTCCGCGCTGGCATGGCTTTCGCTTAGTACCCCCACGGGCCAGTACGGCTCGCGTCTATTAACAAAGGAGTCTCCTCATGAAAAAGACAGTACTTGCGATCACTCTTGCTGCCCTGACCCTGCCTGCCCTGGCCCAGGACAAAAAAGCTCCCGAACCCGAATTCACGATCAGCGGTAACTTTGGGCTGTTCTCGGATTACCGGTTCCGTGGTGTCTCGCAGACCGATAAGAAACCCGCGGCCCAAGGTGGTTTCGATTTGGCCCATAAGTCGGGCCTCTACATTGGCACTTGGACGTCGAATGTTTCGCAATGGACCGCAGCCGGCGCAAGCCAAGAGGTTGATCTCTACGGGGGATTCAAAGGCTCACTCGCCGGTGGCGTGGGCTTTGATATCGGTGCTATCGCCTATCAATACCCAGGCAATACCTCTCCTGTCAAAAACAACACACGTGAAATTTATGTAGGACTGTCCTATGGCCCAGCTTCTTACAAACTATCCCGGACTACTGGAAATTGGTTTGGGGTGAACGATTCGTCCAAGGGATCGCTCTACCACGACATCACTGTTAGCTACCCTCTCATGGACAAATTAACGC